>OMSM01000243.1 GCA_900313745.1 uncultured Lachnospiraceae bacterium | reverse complement strand
GATTAAGTGTGTTGGTATTCTGAGCGTGTTTCTGTTTATCGGCATGTTCCTCAGGGCGAAGGTGCCGGCGTTCAGGAAGCTGCTTCTCCCCGCTTCCGTGATCGGCGGTTTTGTCCTGCTTCTTCTCGGGCCTCAGGTCTGGGGCGGCCATGCGCCACTGCGGATCCCGGCGGAGTATCTGAGCGCCTGGGCCGCGATGCCCGGCGTGCTGATAGTCCCGATCTTCGCATCGGTGCCCCTCGGCAGCGGGATGAACGAGCCCCGCGGGGAAAAGGGAATATGGAGGAAGGATCTGCCCAAGGCGCTGGTCTCCTGCGGATTATTCTCCTGCGGGGGAGGAATACAGCAGGTGGCGGGCTTCCTCTTCGCGGTTCTGGCGGCGCAGTTTATCCCTTCCCTTGCGCTTTACCGCACCTTCGGATATGAGCTCTCCCAGGGCTTCTCCGGGGGACACGGCACCGCGGCGAGCCTTGGCGGCATCCTCGAGGGCTACGGACTCGATTACTGGGAGACTGCGCAGGGCGTTGCGACTACCTTTGCGACCGTCGGCCTGGTGGGCGGAATGCTGATCGGCATTTTCCTCATCAATTACGCTTCCCGCAAAGGGCTGACCATGGTTCTGGACAAGCCCGCCGAGATCCCCGCGGCGCTCTCCAGGGGCTACAATCCCGACGTAAAGGAGCAGCCTGTCCTCGGCCGCGAGACCACCGTCTCGAGTTCGATCGAGACCATTACGGTCCATCTGGGAATTATGCTGGGCGTGAGCGCCCTTGCTTACTGGGTGCTCTCGGTGTTCCGGAAGTACAGCATTCCCGGGCTCACCTCCATCCCGGCATGGTTCTATGCGCTGCTTCTTATGTACGGCGTAAATTTCCTCCTCCGCGCGCTGAAGCTGGACTGGATGATCGACAAGAAGGTGAAGAGCCGCATCACCGGCTGTATGTCGGATATCGCCATTACCGCCGCCATCGGCAGCATGTCGGTGAAGACCGTCATGAACTACGCCGGTCCTATCGTCCTTCTGTCGGTCATCGGATTCGCCGTGACTTATTTTGTCAGTTTTCCCGCATACCGCTGGTTCTTCGGAAAGAAGGACTATCCCTTCGAGCGGGCGGTTATGAGCTGGGGCGTGAACACCGGCGTCATGATCAACGGCCTGATGCTTCTTAAGATCTGCGATCCGGACTACGAGAGCCCGGCGCTCGCGGATTTCTCCGTGGGCTTCGCACTGATGTCGGTGATCAGCATCCTGACCTCGGCGGTGTTCTTCCCGGTGCTGGAGAAGGGCTCCCCTGTATCGCTCCTCCTTACCGCCTCCGCGATCACGCTGGGCTATCTGGCGCTGGCCCTGGTCGGTCGGATTCTTCTCAGGAAGGAAGCGCCGGAGCATTTTGAGTAGCCAAAACTTGTGAGACAGATAGACAGGCAGAACTGCCGGCACCCCGGAGATGTCCGGGATGCCGGCAGTTCTTATGTGTTCTCCTTTAGCGAAAGGATTCTGTCCGCGGCAACCTGAAGAGTGGCCTCAATTCCCCGGACAATGAGGTCCAGGCTCATGCTGGGGAGGCCTTTGTTCAGGCGTGCGGCCTGTTCGGGCAGGTACGGGACATGGATAAAACCGCCGGCTGCGCACGGGAACTCCTCCTTAAGGATATGCAGGACGCCGTACATCAGCTGATTGCAGACATAGGTCCCGGCCGTGCAGGACAGCCTGGCGGGAATGCCCTCCAGGTTCAGTGCGTCGGTGATTTCCCGGACGGGCAGGGTGGAGAAATAGGCCGCGGGACCGTCCCGGAGGATGGGAAGATCTCTCGGCGCAAAGCCGTCGTTGTCGGGATTGACCGCGTCCATGAGGTTGATGGCCACGCGCTCCACGGTAATCTCGGGACGGCCGCCGGCCTGCCCGATGAGAAGCACAACGTCAGGCTTTTTCGCGCGGATGACTGCGGCTGCGGTGGGAATGGCGTCCCGGAAGGACACCGGGACGGCGAGAGTATTGAGCTGAACATCCTCCGGGGCTCTTACGAGTTTTACGGCTTCCAGTGCCGGATTCACGGTTTCGCCGCCGAAGGGTTCGAAACCGGTGAGAAGTATGCGGACAGGTTTCATGAGACTCCTTTCCGGGAAGCTGCCCTGCCGGGCTTTTCCGCTATTTGCCGGAGTTAGTACTTGAATTTGTTACTGATATGTATTTATATTAAGTTGTAATAATTTAACCTTTTTTACCTGATCACTTTTACCTCAGACATCATCATCAGATGATCGCAGTTATCTTATTATACCGTGCCGGGATCCGGTTCGGAGAAACGGAAGCTGCTTTACCCAGGGCGGGGAGAATCATTATATGAACAAATACAGGTACAGAAGATTTATCGCGTCAGTGATTATCGGCGCGATGATTATTGTTCATCTGGCCGGATCCGCTGTTCCGGTCAGGGTTTATGCCGAAGAGTTTATATCTGCGGAGGAAGAAAGTCCTGCGGCCCCTGAGGAGAGCACAGCGCCCGCGGTTCCTGAGGAGAACACAGTGCAGGCAGCTCCTGCGGAAACCGCATCCGTTGAAGACACAGAGTCTGCGTCCCCTGCGGAAAACGCACCCGTTGAAAACACAGAGCCTGCGTCCCCCGCGGAAACCACTGCGCCGGCAGGGATAAGCCAGTCTTCTGATCCTGCGGAGACCGGGGCGCCAGCAGTGTCTTCAGAGATCAGCGGGCCCGAAGCGCCTGCAGACACAATCTCCGGCAGTACGGCCGGGACGGAGACCCCGGCCGGCCAGGAGGGAAGCCAGGAAGCGCCGGTTGTTGAACAGGGCACCGGAAATGAGGAGAACAGCGGCGAGGGAATCGTGGCCGTTTCAGAAGGGATCGGAACGGTTACTGTTGTCGCGCACGCGGTCAGCGATGACGGGAGCCTTGACGAGCGCTGGGATCTCGCGACGGTGGAAGACGGCGGATCGTACACGATTGTCACGGATTCTCCT
>OMSM01000066.1 GCA_900313745.1 uncultured Lachnospiraceae bacterium | reverse complement strand
TGTATGATAAATACTATTTCGGCTTTTTCGATGACCGGAAGCTCGTTGCTGTTATGGATCTTGTTGACGGTTATCCGTCACCGGATGTCGCATACATCGGGTTCTTCATGATGAATCCGCAGTATCAGGGGAAGCAGACAGGAACCGCAATTATCAGTGATGTTCTGGATTATCTGAAAAGCATCGGGAAGAGGGCAGTCCGGCTCGCAATAGACAAAGGCAATCCGCAGTCCTCACATTTCTGGGAAAAGAATGGCTTTACAGTCATATATGAGGCTGATGTCAACGGATGGACAAAGCTGGTGGCGGAGAAGATTCTTTGCACTATTGAAAAGAGAGTGAAGGAGAGTTAGAATAGTGCATTATAATTCAATTCACTGAATAATTATTCAGTTTTCCCTTTGCACAGTGCGGTGACTGAACAGCTTCAGGGATTGAATAGGCTCAACGATACCCGGGATTCCGGGAGAAAGGAAAGACTCCGGTTATGATATTCATAATCGGGGCAAATGGGTTTTTATGAAAAACGGATTTGTAAAGAAGGCCCTTGCCGTTCTCACGGCAGCTGTGATGACCGCAGCGCTTACTGCCTGCGGCGGCGCCGCACCCGCACCTGCCGCTCAGACATCCGCCGAAGCCGGGCCTGCCGCGGAAGCAGCGGAGAGCGCCGGCGGTGCGATCAAGATCGGCGGTTCCGGCCCGCTTACCGGCGGTGCCGCTGTTTACGGCCAGGCGGTCAAGCTTGCGGCGGAGATCGCGGTTGAGGAGATCAACGCAAAGGGCGGTCTGCAGTTCGAACTGAATTTCCAGGACGATGCGCACGATCCCGAAAAGGCGGTCACTTCCTACGGTGTGCTTAAGGACTGGGGAATGCAGGTTTCCCTCGCGACTGTTACCTCCGCCCCCGGTGCGGCAGTTTCCCAGATGTACAAGGATGACAACATCTTCGGCATCACCCCTTCGGGTTCCTCTCTGGCAGTTATCTACCAGGATCCCGACAACGCGGCGAACCCCTACGGAAATGTCTTCCAGATGTGCTTCACCGACCCTAACCAGGGTGTGGCGAGTGCGGATTATTTCGCTGGACATCCGGATCTCGGCTCCAAGATCGCTGTGATCTACAAGAACGACGACAACTATTCCAGCGGAATCTTTGCTAAATTCAAGGCACAGGCAGAGACCAACGGCCTGGAGATCGTCTATGAGGGAACCTTCGACGATTCCAACGCCTCTGATTTCTCCGTGCAGCTGACCAAGGCCCAGGCCGCGGAGGCGGACATTGTTTATCTTCCGATCTACTATGATCCCGCTTCCCTTATCCTTACCCAGGCCAACCAGATGGGCTACGCGCCGACCTTCTTCGGAACCGACGGAATGGACGGCATCCTCACCCTGGAGGGATTTGATACCTCCTTCGCGGAAGGCGTTTACCTCTTAACTCCCTTCTCCGCAGACGCAGATGACGACCTGACAAAGAACTTCGTCGAGAGCTACAAGGCAAGGAAGGGCGGAGAGGTTCCGAACCAGTTCGCGGCGGATGCTTACGACTGCGTCTACGCGATCGCGCAGGCATGCGAGGCCGCGGGTGTGACGGCGGACATGAGTGCTTCCGATATCTGCGACGCCCTCGTGAAGCAGTTCACCTCCATGACCTTTGCCGGCCTGACCGGCCAGAGCACCTGGGCGGAATCCGGAGAGGTCTCCAAGTCTCCCAAGGCAGTGGTCATCAAGGACGGCGTCTACGTCAGTGCTGACTGATCCCTGAGAATTAAGCTTAATTGTTCATACCGGAAGCGCGGCCTCTGGCCGCGCTTCTTCGTATTTGCATAAAGTGGTATAATCAGATATTGTTATTGAACTGCGGAATGTCCCGGATTTCAGGGCAGGGGAGCACTGTACCTCCCGGGGGCTGTTCCGTAATATTCCGACCAGGGGGAACGCAGTTATGGAATTCTTGTCGTACCTGATCAACGGCCTCGGCCTTGGCAGCGTATATGCCATCATCGCGCTGGGTTACACGATGGTATACGGCATCGCCAAAATGCTCAATTTCGCTCACGGCGACGTAATCATGATCGGGGCGTATGTGGCATTTTTCGCGCTGACAGGTCTGGGCCTGCCGCTGATTCCGGCGGTACTTCTCGCGATGCTTGTCTGTACTGCAATGGGCGTTATTATCGAGCGCCTCGCCTACAAACCGCTGCGCCAGGCTTCCAGCCTCGCGGTGCTGATCACCGCCATTGGTGTGAGCTACTTCCTGCAGAACGGCGCGCAGCTTCTCTGGTCCTCCTCCACAAAGGTGTTCCCCGCGGTGATTTCGAGCGGATTTTTCTCTCTGGGAAGCCTGTCGATTTCTTATCTTACCCTGATCACGATCGCGGTCTGCATCCTCGTCATGGCGGGGCTTACTCTTTTCGTGAACAGGACTAAAACCGGAAGCGCGATGCGGGCATGCTCGGAGGACAAGGGTGCGGCGACGCTGATGGGAATCAATGTGAATTTCATCATCTCCGTGACCTTTGCCATCGGCTCCGGCCTTGCAGCCATCGCCTCGGTACTGCTGTGTTCGACCTATCCCTCGGTTTTCCCCACGCTTGGCGCAATGCCGGGCATCAAGGCCTTCACGGCGGCGGTGTTCGGCGGAATCGGCTCCATTCCCGGTGCTTTCCTCGGGGGCCTGCTCCTTGGCGTCATCGAAATCCTCGCCAAGGCGTACATCTCGACCCAGCTGTCGGACGCGATCGTGTTCGCCGTTCTGATTGTGGTTCTGTTAATCAAGCCTGCCGGACTTCTCGGCAGGAAGATGAGTGAGAAAGTGTAAAGGAGCGGCCCATGCGTACGGAGAATACTACAGGAAAAACTGCAATCAGCCTGTTTGACGCCGCTCACCGGGGAAGAACAGCTTCCTTTGCGCTGGTGATCCTTCTCTA
The DNA here is from genome assembly GCA_900313745.1 of uncultured Lachnospiraceae bacterium. Classification (GTDB taxonomy): domain Bacteria; phylum Bacillota; class Clostridia; order Lachnospirales; family Lachnospiraceae; genus CAG-791. The sequence continues at coordinate 4,709 of OMSM01000066.1, read as the reverse complement.
TGCCGTGTTGAGGGCAATGCAGGCAGGGGGAGGGCTTTCCAGCCTCTTTACATCGCTTCTTGTCCCCGTCACCTGTTACATCGTCGCGGCAATCGGGCTTAACCTGAACGTCGGGGTATCCGGCGAGCTTAATCTCGGGCAGGCCGGCTTCATGAGCGTCGGCGCCTTCACCGCGGTGTGTGTGTCGGGAAGGCTTGCCGCGACGCTGCCCGTCCCGGCGCTCCGCCTTGTCATCGCGATTATCCTGGGTGCGGCGGCAGCAGCGCTCTTCGGCTTCCTCATCGGCATCCCGGTGCTTAAGCTCCAGGGAGATTATCTCGCCATCGTCACGCTGGCTTTCGGGCAGATCATCAAGAGCCTGATCACCAACATGTATCTCGGATTCGACGCGAACGGCTTCCAGTTCAGTTTTGTCGAGAACAAATGCAAGCTGGAGCCGGGCGGAAAGATGCTCCTTAACGGCCCGATGGGCGCCACCGGTACGGAGAGGATAGCTACATTCACCGCCGGCACGGTGCTGATCATCGCCGCCCTTTTCATCGTCTACAACCTGATCTACAGCAAGAGCGGGAGAGCGATCATGGCGGCGAGGGACAACCGCATCGCCGCGGAGCTTACCGGAATCAACATCTCCTCCACCAAGATGCTTTCCTTCGTGGTCTCGGCGGGCCTCGCCGGTTCCGCCGGAGCGCTCTACGGACTCAATTACTCGACTCTCGTTCCGAATAAATTCGACTTCAACACCTCCATCCTGATCCTGGTGTACGTCGTGCTCGGCGGGCTCGGCAATATGACAGGCACGATTATCTCGACGATTGTCCTCGTGCTCCTCCCCGAGCTTCTGCGCTCCCTGCAGGACTACCGCATGCTCATCTACGCAGTCGTGCTGATCATGATCATGCTGCTTACCAACAATGAGAAGGTGAAGACATTCTTCAAGACCGTGAGGAGCAGGTTCGTCAAAACTGCTGCCGCCGGCGGAAAGGAGGCGGCATGAGCGGGGAGAAAAAACTGCTGCTCGACGTTCAGGGCGTCGGAATCGATTTCGGCGGGCTTACCGCAGTACAGAACCTTAATCTCAAGGTGTACGAGGGGGAGATCGTCGGCCTCATCGGGCCCAACGGCGCGGGCAAGACCACGGTTTTCAACATGCTGACCAAAGTCTACCAGCCGAGCCGGGGCAAGATCATCTTTGACGGAATGGACCTTGAGAAGAAGAACATCGTCGAGACCAACCGGGCGGGTATCGCGAGGACCTTCCAGAATATCCGCCTGTTCTCGGGGCTCTCGGTCCTGGACAACGTCATGACCGGGTACCACAACTCCATCACCTACTCACCGTTCGCCGCGGTTTTAAGGACCCCGGCCTTCCGGAGGCAGGAGAGGGAGACGGAGGCGAAGGCAAAGGAGCTCTTAAAGATCATGGAGCTCGACCAGGTCATGAATGTCACGGCGGGCAATCTTCCCTACGGCGCGCAGCGAAGGCTCGAGATCGCCAGGGCGCTGGCCACCGGGCCGAAGCTCCTGCTTCTGGATGAACCCGCTGCCGGAATGAACCCCCAGGAGACGGAGGAACTGATGAGGATGATCCGCCTTATCCGCGACAGCTTCGGGGTATCCATACTGTTAATCGAGCACGACATGAAGCTGGTCATGGGAATATGCGAGCGCATCACTGTACTGAACTACGGCATGCGGCTCGCCCAGGGAACGCCGGAGGAGATCCAGGCGAATCCCGAGGTGATCAAGGCCTATCTCGGCGACTAAGGGGGAAAGATCAATGCTGAAGGTGGAGAATCTCAGAGTGCAGTACGGCATGATCGAGGCGATTAAGGGCATCTCCTTCGAGGTCGGGGACGGCGAGATCGTCACGCTGATCGGCGCCAACGGCGCCGGAAAAACCACGACGATGCACGCGATCTCGGGACTGGTGAAGCCCTCCGCGGGAACGGTTACCCTGGACGGGAAGGATCTCACGAAGATTGCGCCGCATAAAATCGTGGAGATGGGGCTCGCACAGGTTCCCGAGGGGCGCAGGGTCTTCGCCCAGCAGACCGTGGAGGAAAACCTGACACTAGGCGCCTACGCGAGAAGGGACAAGGATCAGATCGCCAGGGATATGGAGGACGTCTTCGTGCTGTTCCCCCGCCTCAGGGAGAGACGGACGCAGATGGCCGGAACACTCTCCGGCGGAGAGCAGCAGATGCTTGCCATGGGTAGGGCGCTTATGGCAAAGCCGTCCATCGTGCTGATGGATGAGCCTTCCATGGGACTCTCGCCGCTTCTGGTGTCGGAGATCTTCCGGATCATCGAGGAAATCAACAGCAAGGGGACGACTGTGCTGCTGGTGGAGCAGAACGCGAAGCGGGCTCTCGCCATCGCCGATAGGGCGTATGTGCTGGAGACCGGAAATATCACGCTCTCCGGGACCGGGGAGGAGCTCGCGAACGACGAGCGCGTGAGAAAGGCGTATCTCGGAGGTTAACAATAAGGCCGGCGGGACCGGCCGGGAGGAGCAATATGTACGTAAAGGACCATATGACGAAGAACCCTCTTACGGTGAAGCGCGGAACCGTGCTCTCCGAGGCGCTGGAGATCATGCGCGAAAACAACTTCCACAGGCTTCCCGTGGTGGACGACGCCGGCCGTCTCATCGGCCTCGTCACCGCCGGCCTGGTGGAGGAGGAGAGCGGATCAAAGAGCACGTCCCTCTCCATCTACGAGCTGAATTATCTCCTGTCCAGGACTTCCGCGGAGAGCATCATGATCAAGGACGTGGTCACGACCACCCAGGACGTCTTCATCGAGGAGGCGGCCCAGGTCATGATCGACCGCGGCATCTCCGTGCTGCCTGTGGTGGATGAGGAGAATAAGGTCATCGGAATCATCACCGAGAAGGATATCTTCCAGGCGCTGACCGACCTTCTCGGCTACCGCCACCAGGGAACCCGGTTCGTCATCCGCTGCGAGGACCGTCCCGGATATTTCACCGGCATCGCCAATCTGTTCGCGGAGAACGACGCCAATCTCGAATCGGTGGGCGTCTATCACACGGAGGAGAGGGGAACCGAGGTCGTGGTCAAGGCGACCGGCGAGATCGAGACGGAGAAGATGACCGAGATCCTCGTGAAGGCGGGGTACAAGGTCACAAATGTGGTTCAGACGACGAAGGAAGGGACCATCAGGCGCTTCCAGGTGCCTGAGCTTTGAAAGGAGAAGATTCCGGGCACCTCTGCTTAAGAGGGCAGGATTAAAGGCGCCTGAAACCGACGAAAGCCATGCGTACGGAATGGTATAAGGAGGACAGCTTCTACCAGATCTGGATCCGTTCCTTCAAGGACGGGAACGGCGACGGCATAGGAGATCTGAAAGGCGTACTGGAGAAGCTGGATTATGTGAAGTCCCTCGGAGTGGACGGCATCTGGTTCTCCCCGATTTATCCCTCGCCCAACGCGGACTACGGATACGATATTTCCGATTACTGCGGAATCCACCCGGATTACGGCACGATGGACGAATTCCGCGAGGTCCTCCGCAGGGCGCACGGGATGGGCCTTAAGGTGGTCATGGACCTGGTGATCAACCACACCAGCGACGAACATCCCTGGTTTAAGGAGAGCAGGAAGAGCCGGACGGGTCCCTATGCGGACTATTATCACTGGAAGGACAGGCCCAACAACTGGGATTCCTTCTTCGAGGGGAAGGCGTGGACCTACTGCCCGGAGAGGGATCAGTACTACCTGCATCTCTTCTCCGTAAAGCAGCCAGACCTCAACATGGACAACCCGGAGGTCCGGGAGGAGGTGAAGCGCATCATGCGCTTCTGGCTGGATATGGGCGTCGACGGCTTCCGTGAGGACGTCATCACCTATATCTCCAAGCGGGAGGGACTTCCGGACGGCTGGCCTGTGCCGATTCTCGGCGCGATGCACCACTACAAGGACGGCCCGCATATTCACGAGTATCTAAGGGAGTTCCGCGCCGTCACCGACGACTACGACGTCTTCCAGGTGGGCGAGGGACCGATGACGTGGCTTCGCACCGCAAAGAGCTATCTCACGGGACCGGAGAAGAGCCTCGATATGATGATCAGTTTTGACCACATGGTCTGTGACTGCCTCTTCACCGAGTATATCCCGCTTCCGTTCTCCCTCCTTCGTTATAAAAGGGCACTCAGCCGCTGGCAGTACGGGCTTGCGGGAAAGGCCTGGAACGCCCTCTATATCGAGAACCACGACCATCCCCGTGTGATCAGCCGGTACGGAAGCGAGGAATACAGGAAAGAGAGCGGCAAAACTCTCGCGGCAAGCTACCTGTTCCTCCAGGGGACACCCTTCATCTATCAGGGACAGGAGATCGGGATGACCAACATCCGCCTTCCTGATATCAATGATTACGCTGATGTGTCCACGAGGCACAATTTCTCGACCTACCACCTGAAGAAAACCATCGAGGAGAGGATGGAGTATATCTACCGCTCCTCCAGGGACTCCGCAAGGACGCCGCTGCAGTGGAGCGGCGGGAAGAACGCGGGGTTTACCGGCGCGGAAACGGCGTGGTTTGCGATAAACGGCAATTTCGGTGAAGTCAATGTCGAGGAAGAGGAGAAGGATCCGTTAAGTATCCTTCATTTCTACCGGGAGGCACTTGCGCTGAGAAAGAGGGAAAAGGCGCTGCTGTACGGGAAATACCGCCTGCTTTCTCCGCTT
>OMSM01000131.1 GCA_900313745.1 uncultured Lachnospiraceae bacterium | reverse complement strand
CCGGCGGTTTCCGCTGCTGCGGGAGCTTCCGCTGTTCCGGCGGCGGGCGCCGCCGCATTGTCCCCGGCTGTTCCCGGGATCGCTGCGGGCTTCTCCTTCTTCTCCGGCTCGGGAATTCCCTTGACCTCGCGGTAGATCCGCATGAACTCGGCGCCGGTGATGGTCTCCCTCGCGATCAGGTAATCCGCGAGCTTATCCATCGCGTCCATGTTGTCGGCGAGGATGGCCTTCGCTTCCTTGTAGCACTGCTCCATGATGAGGCGGACTTCCTCGTCGATGCCGGCCGCCGTCACGTCGGAGCAGTTAAGCCTGGACCGGCCGTCCAGGTACTGGCTCTCCACCGTGGCAAGGCCCATCAGGCCGAATTTGTCGCTCATTCCGTACATGGTGACCATGTTGCGGGCGATGGCGGTTGCCTTCTCAATATCGTTGGAGGCGCCCGTGGTCACGGTCTCGAACTTCAGCTCCTCCGCAGCGCGCCCGCCGAGGTAGCCCACGATCATGTCGTGCAGCTCCGCCTTGGTATTTAAGTACTTCTCCTCCTCGGGCACCTGCATGACGTAGCCAAGGGCTCCCATGGTGCGGGGAACGATGGTGATCTTCTGCACCGGCTCGGAGTTCTTCTGCACCGCGCTGATCAGCGCATGGCCCACCTCGTGGTAGGACACGATGCGGCGCTCCTCCGCGCTCATGACGCGGTCCTTCTTCTCCTTGCCGACGAGCACCTGCTCCACGGCCTCGAAGAGATCCTTCTGGCTCACATATTCGCGGCCGCTCTTGACCGCGTTGATGGCGGCCTCGTTGATCATGTTGGCGAGGTCGGATCCCAAGGCTCCGCTGGTGGCGAGGGCGATCTCGTTGAGATCTACGGTCTCGTCCATCTTGACGTCCTTGGCATGGACCTTGAGAATCTCCACGCGGCCCTTTAAGTCCGGGCGCTCCACGATGATCCGGCGGTCGAAACGGCCGGGTCTTAACAGCGCCTTGTCCAGGATCTCCGGGCGGTTGGTCGCGCCGAGAACAATGATTCCCTTGGTCGTATCAAAACCGTCCATCTCCGAGAGGAGCTGGTTGAGCGTCTGCTCCCTCTCCTCATTTCCTCCGCCGTAGACATTGTCGCGGCTTCGGCCGATGGCGTCGATCTCATCAATGAAAATAATGCAGGGCGCGTTTTTCGCCGCCTCGCGGAAGAGGTCCCTCACGCGGGATGCGCCGACACCGACGTAAAGCTCGATGAAGTCCGATCCGGTCAGGGAGAAGAACGGCACGTGGGCCTCGCCGGCAACCGCCTTGGCCAGAAGAGTTTTGCCTGTTCCGGGAGGGCCGACAAGCAGCGCGCCTTTCGGGAGTTTTGCGCCGATACCGGCGTATTTCTGCGGGTTATGGAGGAAATCCACGACCTCCACGAGGGATTCCTTCGCCTCGTCCTCGCCGGCAACGTCCTTGAAGGTGATGCCGGTGTCCTTCTGGACGTACTCCTTCGCGGTGCTCTTGCCGACGTTCATGCCCATGAAGCCGCCTCCGCCCTTGTTCATCCGGCGGAAGATCAGGCTTAAGAGGCCCCAGAACAGCAGAAGCGGCACGACGTAGGTGAGCAGCAGCGAAAGCAGGAGCCCGGAGCTGTTGGGCACATCGCCGCTGACCTCGATTCCCGCCTCCAGCAGCCTCGCGGTGAGCGTGCTGTCGTCCTCGACCTTTCCGGTGTAGAGCGTCGCCGCGCTCCCGCCCATCATCACAGGCGTGGGATTCTCGTTTTTCGGGTAGATCGTGATCTGGTCCGACTCGATGGTCACCCGCTCGATCTGGTTCTTCCCGATCATGCTTATGAACTCGTTGTAGCTGATCTCACGGCTCGAGCTGTGTCCGGCGTTGCTCATCAGGAAACTGATGACCAGAAGCGCAGCGAGCGTGGCAATAAGGAAGATGAATATATTCTGGCGGGGCGGCTGGCCGTCGCCTCCCTGCCTGTTGTTCCTGTTGTTTTCGTCCATTGATGCTCCT
>OMSM01000132.1 GCA_900313745.1 uncultured Lachnospiraceae bacterium | reverse complement strand
GCGGAGAAACCTCCGAGCGACCGGAAAATCCCGCTGTCATAAAGCGCGCAGACATTGGAGCAGTAGAGGGCCCTCACCCCCATCTCCTTCAGATCCTGATAACGGTGCACGGAGGACCCGCCGGGATAATTGATCTCCTGTGTCAGCCTCGTCGCTGCAGAGGCGCCGTCCTTCGGGAGCTGCCTCGCATAGGCTGCCGCACATCGCGGAACCGAGCGTATGCCTTCGAGGAGTTTTTCCGTCAGCCTGTCATCCGCCGGTACCGCATCCTGGGTCATGAAGAGCAGATAATCCGCGTCTTCCGCCGCGCCGGCGCCGATCATCCGAGCCCCGGCGTGGTCAAAACTGTCCCGCAGTACCTCGTGTCTTACCACCTCGGCGGACATGCCGCCCGGAACCGCCGCGCCGAGCACGCTTCTGCCGCTCTCCTCAACCGTCTCCACGAGATGAATCCTCCGGACGGCAGTGCGCTGCCTGTCCAGGCTCTTCAACAAAGTCCCGAACTCCGCAGGCGGTTTCCATACCGGAATGATCACATCAATTGCCGTCTGCATCCGCACCTCCAGAGAATAATCCCGCGGTTACCGTCCTCCGCCGATGCTTGCCAGGTCGGAGGCGATCCGGTCGCTGCACTCCCTGACACGGCCGGAAATCTCATACTCCTTATCGTCAAAGAGGAACTCATGCAGCCATACGACATTGCCCGCCAGGTCCTTCGGGAACACGCAGTCGTTTGCCTTGATAATTCCGGTAGTCCGCATCTCCTCGTTCGGGAAGCCGTCTTCGCCTGCGACGTTGTACGAGCTCATCTCCGAGAGAAGGTCCAGTATCTCGCTCAGGTCGAGGGAAGTATATATCTCGCTGAAAACATCTGTCGCGATGGCATTCAGTGTGGCGACATCCGCCTTCTTCGCCTTCTCGATGACGGCCATCAGGATTTCACGCTGCCTTGCGGCGCGCTTGAAATCGTCACCGGCGGTGTAGCGGATGCGGCAGTACGCAGTGCACTGCAGGCCGTTCAGATGCTGCATTCCCGTGGATGTCAGCTGCTGGTAGGGATAGCCAAGCTCCTGGGACATGGTGAGCTGATAGTTGTTCAGGTGGCTGATCTCGGCCGAATCCACGTCGACGTCAAGTCCGCCCAGCCGGTCGATCGTATGCGTCAGCCCGCCGAAGCCTACCGTAATGAAGTCGGTGATGTTCATGTCAAGGTTCATGTTGAGCATGTTCACCGCCTGCTCAGGGCCGCCCTTCGCATAAGCGCCGTTGCACTTGTTGTAGGTGTCGTTGCCGAGATTCAGGTAGGTGTCACGGTAGATCGAGACCAGTCTCAGGTCGCCTGTATCAAGATTGATGGAGGCGATCATGATGGAGTCGCTCCGGGTGTTGCCCGCACCGAGCTCGCCCTTGGTGGAATCCACGCCGAACAGCGCGATATTGCGGTAGCCGCGCATGGTTCCCGTCTCACTGGTGGTCTGCTCGATGACCTCCTCGCTCATGTGAGCTTCCAGCTTCACGTCGTCCAGGGAGACCTTTCCGACCTCCTTGACCTTCGAGGAGAAGTAAAACAGCCCGAGCACCGCAAGAAGCACAAGGATCTCCACGATAAAGAGGATGATGCGGCGGTTTCTCTTTTTTCTCTTCCTTGCTTCGCGGGGATCCGTCTCCTTCCTTCCGGAAGAAGACTTCCTTCCGGAGGAAGTTTTCCGTCCGCGGGAGTTTTTCCCCGGGACCTCCTCGTAGTCGTCCTCTTCCTCGTAGCCGCCGTAGTTCTGATCGTAGCCGTCGTCGTAGCCGCCCTGCGCGTCATAACCGTCGTCGTAACTCTCCCCGACAGGCTGAGCATAGGAGCTGCCGTAATCGTCGTAGGACTCCTCACTGTAGGTGTCGTTCCCGTCGTCATAGCGGTCATCATAACCGCCGTCCTCATAGGAATCGTCGTAGTACCCTTCGCTCTCGTACTCGCCGTCGTACTGCCCGTCGTCGTAGCGGTCATCATAGCTGCCGTCGTACCGGTCGTCCGCGTACCTGACGCCTCCGGACTGACGGCTTCCTCTTACCGGCGCCTCATTCTCTCCGTATTCCTGGTACTCCGTATCCCTGTACCTAGAGTTTCTGGCCATAAGGTACTCCTGTATTTCACTGTTTTAAAGACGCAACAACAGATGATACCTCCGCCCCTGTCCGTCCAAGGCCCAAGAAGTATCATCCAGACAAAGTATAGTCGATATTTTCGCACAAAGTACCGGAATGTACAAGTAGACAGTTTCCGGCGCTTAATAGGCGTTTTTGTTGATAAAACCCTTGAACACCGTGAGGAACATGATCCGGAAATCAAACCACAGCGTCCAGTTCTCTATATAGTAGAGATCGTACTCGATTCTCCTCCGGATAGAGGTGTCGCCCCGGTATCCGTTCACCTGGGCCCAGCCGGTGATTCCGGGGCGGACCTGGTGCTTGACCATATATCTCGGGATCTCCTCCTTGAACTTCTCCACGAACTGAGGTCTCTCCGGGCGGGGGCCCACGAGGCTCATCTTTCCGAAGAGCACGTTGAAGAACTGCGGCATCTCGTCAATGCTCGTCCTGCGCAGGAAGGCGCCGAACGCAGTGACCCTCGGGTCGTCCTTCGTCGTCCAGCCCTTCTTCTCCTCGCTCTCGGACTGCATCCTCATCGTGCGGAATTTATACATGGTGAAGGGCTTGCTGTGCAGCCCTATCCTTGTCTGGCGGTAGATCACCGGGCCCTTGCTCGTCAGTTTTGTCCCGACCGCCGCAAATAACATGACCGGCGAGAAAATCACGATGGCGATAAGGGACCCGACGATGTCCACCATGCGCTTAACAAGAATGTTCACCGTGTTGGTCAGCGGAACATAGCGGATGTTGATGACCGGGAGCCCCATAAGATCCTCGGTGTAGGGATGGCTCGGGAAAAGCGAGGTGTAATCCGGGATGAACTTCGTGTGGACGCCGGATTTCTCGCACTCGTCGACGATTTTCTCCAGGTTGCTGTAGTCGTTCAGCGAGAGGGTGATCGCGATCTCGTCCAGCTTGTTCTCCGGAAGAATGTACTTAAGGTTACCGATCGCCCCGAGCACCTTTACCCCGCGGTAGACCGTGCCCCTCGGCACATGGTCGTCAAGGATTCCGTGGACGACATACCCCCACTGGCCGTTGGTCTGAAGGCGGTCGATGTACTCCTCCGCTGCCCTGGAATAACCGATGCAGAGCACATGTTTTAAGTTGTTTCCCCTTCTTCTGAGGTGATAAAGCACCGAGCGGAACATGTAGTGAACCGAACAGGTCGCCGCGATGTTCACAAGGAAGAAGATGAAGATCATGGTCCGGGAGAAATCCCCGAGATCCGAGATGTAGAAAATAGCCATGACGCCGATCACGCCGAAGGTGTTGGCCCGGATGATCTCGGCGAACTCGTTGCGTATGCGGGTGACGCGGCGGGAGGTGTAGAGGTTGTTGATCGAGTAGAGCACCAGGTACAGGGGAACAATATAATAAAGCACCGAGAAGTACATCGCCATGGAATAGGCGGTGACTCCGGGTGTGGTGGTTGCCATCGGCGACCGGAACTTTATGAACCAGGCTGCCGTGTACGAGCCGACGACAAGAAGTCCGTCGAGTACGACGTGCAGGCGGTTGAAATAAGTCTGGTTGTCCTTGATCAATTCGTGAATCTCCCCGCGATATTCTTCCAAAGGAGAAGCTGTATCTTAACGTAGTTGGGCAGATTTATCGGGGAAAACTTCACCTTTCCCCCAAGGTAGAGCGGATGGACGGCTGCGGGCTCATCCCACGCACTCTTCTCCGGCCCGGACGAAAAGAGCTCCGTCCCTGCCTCCTCGCTTATGGTGCCCTTCGTGGGCAGGTCGGCCTTCCGTTCCCCGCTGATGTATTTCGCGCGCCGGATCAGGTAGCTGCCCCGTGTCAGCCCGTCCGCCCAGGCATCGCCCAGCCCGCGCCGGTCAAAGTATCTCTGCTTGACCTTCTCTCCCAGCCGGAACAGCGGGTAGTTGAGGCCGTACTGAACCGCAGGCATGTTCTTCCAGAGAAGGTAGCGGTTGTTTCCCGCAGCCATCCTCTCCTTGAACTCATTGTGCACCGCGCCGCTCGAGGCGCTGCCCGCGTGATAGACCGTCGCGTCCGGAAGGTAATAGCAGTAATAGCCGTAAATTCTGGCCCTGTAGCTGATGTCTATATCCTCGAGATAGCAGTAGTGCCTCTCGTCAAAATAGCCGATGCGGTCGAAAACCTCCCGCCTGTACATCGCTGCGCCCGCGCACGCGGAGAAAATCTCCCCTGCCTTCGGATAGCTGTCCGCCGGCTTCGCCTTTCCTCTGGGGTAAGCCCAGCCGAGCGCGCAGTACTCGTCCCCGGCATCATCAAGCACCGAGGGATCGCGCATGGAAAGCATCCTCGCCTGTACCGCGAAGCACTTCTTCCTCTGCATCAGCCCGGCGGCAAGCTTCTCCACGGCATCCTTCTCCACGCGGGTGTCATTGTTCAGGAGCATCACGTACTCTGTCCTTGTGAGCCGGAGCCCGCTGTTCACCGCGTGGCAGAAGCCTGTGTTCACCTTAAGACGGAGAAGGCGCACCTGGGGATAGCTGTCCCGGACCAGCTCGAAGCTTCCGTCCGCCGAAGCATTATCCACTACAATAATCTCGGGTACCACCGTGCCGGCGAGCAGGGAGTCGAGACAGTCCGCGATGTACTTTATGCCGTTGTAATTCGGTATGACTACCGTTGTCCGGTGATCCGCCATCACCTATACCACCCTTGTCATCGCCGGTTCGAAGACCACGAGGTATCCGATCTGAGCGGCCCTCCGGCAGAACTCGATGCTCAGTTCCCTGTAATCCTCGCTTCCAAGCATCACATGCCCGCTGTAAGGGCAGTGAAAAACTTCCTCGTAGACATACTCGAGCTCAGGGCGGATCTTCATGCACCTGACGTCCACCGCGCTCACGTCCTGCCTGGTGTCCGCGCGGTGGCTCGGCCCGCTCTCCCTCTCGTGCAGGCCGGCAAAGAGGAGTTTTCCCTCCTCGTCGTAGGCTCCTCCGATGATTCTGTGGTGCCGGTTCAGCACCTTGCCGCCGATCACGCCCACATCAGCTCTCGCGCCGAAGAGGTCCGGCTCATAGTCGATGCGGTAGAAGCCGCGGTGCCTCGAGTGGGACACGACAGCGCTCACCCCGGCGTCGGAGAAATAGGACTCCAGCGCCCTTTTCCCCGCCTCAACGGCGTAGTCCTTGCTCTGGGGATCCCCCGCGGTGGAGCCGCTGTGCACCCTCCAGTGATAGAGAATCCGCGGCACGTGCTCTATGGAGGACTTGGGCGCCCTCAGGAGAAGATCATAATCCTGGGCTCCGTCAAACTCGCTCCTTAACTTAAGCGCGAGAAAGAGACCCCGGCGCATCGCGAGGAAATGGCAGATGTAGTTGTTGGCGAGCAGGTAATCCAGGTTGAAATCGGGCTTGATATTGCGCTCGAAAAAGCGCTTCCCCGTCTCGTCGCACTTGTCCTCGTCCGAATAGACAATCTCGCAGCCGGTGATCATGATCCTCTTCGCGATCTCAAACACCGCATCCGGCGTAAGGATGTCGTCGTGGTCCAGGAAGGCGACGTAGTCCCCGCGCGCGATCACCGCCGCCTCATTGGTATTGGCGGAAATCCCGCCGTTGGAGGCGAGCCTCCTGTACACGATTCTCGAATCGTCGAAGCGGTTTGCCAGCTCCGAGACCCTGTCGCTCAGGCTTGCGTCTGCGATCACCAGCTCCCAGTTTCCGTAGGTCTGGGAGAACACCGACATCATGAGTGCAAGAAGGAAGGGCTCCGGCGTCTCATACGCCGGAACCAGAAGGCTGATCAGCGGTGCCTCGCGAAGAGCCGTGCTCACGCCGAATACGGCCTCCGGTGTCTCCCCCGCCGAAAGCCTCGCCGAAATCCGGCGCTGCCTCGCGAGCTCGTCCTCCGAGACCGTATCCTCGCTGACCTTCAGGTCGGCAACCTTTTCCTTAATGCGCTCACGCGCGGCGTAATAGGTGTCAATGACACCGTTCCGCCCCGCGTAACGCAGCGTTTTGCCAATATCGCTCCTGATCGACATTCCTCTCTCCGCCGGAGCTTCCGGGGGCGTAACTAAGCCCGCCCCCGGACAAGTTTTGCCTGATCTTATCTGCCGATGCGCTCCCTCACCGCAGCGGTGAGTTCCTCGCACAGCGCCTTCGCGTCATCGATGCTCGTTCCCTTGACGCCCATGTAGAACTTGATCTTCGGCTCGGTGCCGGAAGGCCTCGCGCAGCACCAGGAGTCCTCATCGAGAGCGAAGTAGAGCACGTTGGACTCGGGAAGTCCGGTCACACCCTCTTTGCCCGTCGCGGGCTCGACGGTTCTGCCTGTCTTGTAGTCACGGAACTCCTCCACGGTCCAGCGGCCGAACTTCTTCGGAGGGTCGTTCCTCAGGTCGTTCATCAGGGCTTCGATCTCAGCCGCGCCGTCGATGCCCTTCATCGTGATGGAGTACTGGGTCTCGCGGTAGTAGCCGTACTTCTCGTAGATGTTGATCATCTGATCCCAGAGGGTCAGGCCCTGCTCCTTGTAGTACGCCGCGGCCTCGCAAAGCAGCATGACCGCTGTGATGGCATCCTTGTCGCGGGC
>OMSM01000176.1 GCA_900313745.1 uncultured Lachnospiraceae bacterium | reverse complement strand
TCGTTCTCCCATGCGGCCACATCGCTGTAGGACATGTGCCCGGGCGCGGTGTAAATCCGCTTCATGATCCCCATCGCCTCTCCCGTGGGGAAAAGGTCGTCGTCCACGAGATAATAGCTCTTCTGTACGGCGGGAATATTAAGGATCCAGTGCGGGAAATACCCTCCCCACCTGCGCTCCTCCTCCGTCCGGCCTTCCGCTGCGAGAGACCCGCTGAGCTCGATATACTCGTCCCAGGTGATTCCCTCGGGATAGGGAATTCCCGCCCCGTCAAAGGCAGCCTTGTCGTAATAGAGCGCCCAGCAGGTGCTGCGCGTCGGCATCGCGTAGTATCCCCCTTCGTAGCGGAGATCGTTGAACATCGTGCCGTAGGCCGCGACGTCGATCCCGGAGGAATTCATCCACGGCGAGAGGTCCTCAAGAATGCCCTTCTCGTGCATCATCACCAGCTCGGTGTTGCCCTTCAGCGCGAGGATGTCGATCCCGTCCCCCTCCCTGTAGCCCGCAAGGTAATCCGGCCAGTCCGGATTGGGGATGACCACAAGGTGTACCGCCTCGCTCCCGTTGATCTTGTTGTACACGTCGACCACCTGGCGGACATAGGCCTCCTCGTCGCCCCAGGTAGCAAAGGTTAAGGGCGTCCTCGGAAGTTTTGCCTCAGGGTGCTCACCGGTCGCTGCAGCGCAGCCGAAAGCACAGACGGTGACAAGAAGCGCGGCCAGGCCGGCCGTCAGTTTTGCAAAAAGCATTTTCTTCGTAAGCATAGTATAATTCTACCATGATTTATTTCTTTGCCGCGCTGATCATCCTCATCCCGTTCCTCGTCGCTTTCCGTGGAACCAATGCCGCGGTCAGGTACCTCACCGGTATGCTGGCCTTCTTTTTCGGCGCGTTTATCTTCATGGTGCTCTATCTCTCGAAGGATGTGCGCTATTTCAACATCATCGGAAGCTATTTCCTGCTGCCGAGATCCGTGATGAATTTCCTGATGTTCCTCCCGCTGTCCCAGCCCGTCATCATCCGGCTCATGAACCTCTCCGTCCTTGCGTCACTTTACCTCTGTGCGAGGTATGCCGTGAGCTATCGGAACGAGCGCCGTGACGACGAGGATCTCTCCCGGCTGCTTGCCCGTGTGCTCTTCTGGATGCTCGCGGCAGAATACTTCTTCTACGACCCCCTTATGGAGAAGCTGATTTATCTCTTCGCCTATCCCTATATCGTGGATGCCGCCAGGTACCGGCATTACCTCTCGGTCTCCAACTCCCTTACCGCCGCGTTCAACCTTGCGGTCATCCTCCTCTGCGCCGTCTCCGTCATCCGCGCGGCCACCAGGGCGAGAAGCATTCCCTACATCCGCCATCTTTTCTACGGCGAGCTGGCCGGATACATGCTTCTTGTGACCTCCTACCTGCTGCTGTTCTGGGATTATCCGCGACACCTCATCCGCTACTCCAGGGTCACCGGGTACACGGCCTACGAATCCCTCCCGCTCACCAGCCGCGCCGACGCGTTCCGGCTGTTCCCGTATTTCCTCACGGCTGCATGCATCATTGTCGCAGTAAGCATACTGACCATGTCCGCAATGAAGAAGCGCTTTGACAACAGCGACCTCTCCATCTCGTCGCACATCGACGCAGCCAACACCACCTCCAAGGCCTTCTGCCACTATATGAAGAACGAGCTGCTCGCTGTGCAGGCGGAGATCCGGATGCTCGATGTGTCGGATGAAGGCGAGGAGGACCGCCGCCATGTGCTGGAGCGCTGCGACAACATCTACCGCCGTCTCAATGCCATACACAGCGCGACAAAGGAGTCAAAACTGACCCTGGTGCCCACTTCGCTCTCCCCGATGCTCTACGAGATGATCGGCAGGATGTCGACGGAGCTATCCGGCATCCGCACCGATATCCGGGTTATCGGCCAGATTCCACAGGTGCTTGCAGACCGGGAGTACCTGGAGGAGGCAATCCACAACCTCATCACCAACGCAATGGACGTGCTGAAAGAGGTCCCCGAAGAGCGCCGCTCGCTGAGGGTCCAGCTTCAGAATCTCGACGACTGGGTGATCCTCTCGGTGGAGGATACCGGCCCGGGAATCACTGCCGGCAACCTGAAGCATATTTTTGACCCCTTCTTCTCCTCCTCCCCGATCTCGGAACACTGGGGAATCGGACTGACCATGACCTACCGCATCGTCAAGGCGCACAGCGGGAGGATCACGGTGCAGACGAAGGAAGGACAGGGAACGACGTTCCAGATTCTTCTGCCGGCGCTGTCCGGCGGATTCATGCCGGGGCACGCCTCCGGAAGCCTTAAGGAAAGCGGCGGTCCTGCATAAAGAGGACCGCACGGGAGGATTAGGGATGATCCGCGTAATGATCGTCGATGACATGGAGCCGATCCGCAGGCTCTACAGAAAATATATCGAGAATACCGAAGACATGACCGTGGCCGCGGACGTCGGGTCGGGCGCGGAAGCCGTGAAAATCGCACCGGAAGCAAAGCCGGATGTCATCCTGATGGATATCGAGATGGAGACCAAGGATGCGGGCTTAAGGGCCATGCGCGAGCTGGGCGGAATGGGTGTAGATGCGAAAGTCATCATGCTCACGGTCTACGAGGAGGACGAACTGATCTTCACCGCCTTCCAGCTGGGTGCCTGCGACTATCTCATGAAAAACGCCACCGAGGAGGAGATCCTGAAGAGCATCCGGGACGCCGCAAACGGGGAGAGCCCTCTGCGCCCCGAGCTTGCCACAAAGATCCTCGGCGAACTCCGCCGCGTGCGCTCCTACGAGACGAGCTTCCTCTACGCGGTGAATATCGTCTCCTCTCTCACCACCACGGAGATGGAGATCCTGCGGCTTGTCATGGACGGAAAAAGCAGGAAGGAAATCTGTGCCGCGAGAAATGTGGAGATGTCCACGGTGAAGTCACAGATTCACTCCCTGCTTCGCAAGTTCAACCGATCCTCCACGGAGGAAGTGGTGGAACTCATAAATGAATTTCATTTACAGGATCTCATTCCGACGCTTGGCGCGTGAGCGTCCCTGTCAGCGAATAGTACGGAGATCAGCTCGTCCGATACTCCGGGGACGCTTGCGCTCTGACTCTCAGCGCAGCGGCACATAAGCGGGCACATAACGCCCGCTAAGTGCCGGCGCTTCGCACAGCCCCCGGAGTATCCGGACGAGCTGGTCTCCTGTTCTTATCCTACGCCAGGTACACAAGTGTCCCGTCTGACAGTCTCTTCCACTTGCAGAAGAAATCGTCATAGATCATGAAGGAGAGCTCCGGCGAGTAGGAATGCGGGTATCCGGCGATGCCGGTGAAGCGCACCAGCGGCTCGTTCTTCGCGTTCTTCATCACCAGGTGGCGGTAATTCCCGCTCTCGAAGCGGTGCGAGAGATCATAATCGATTCCGTTCGCCTTCGCTATCATCCTCAGGGTCATCGTATTCCAGGTATCTCCCTCAAGGCTGTCATCGTGAATATCGTGCTCGCCGACGACATACCAGGGGTTGCGGGCGATCCCGTCCGTCGGCGC
>OMSM01000316.1 GCA_900313745.1 uncultured Lachnospiraceae bacterium | reverse complement strand
GATGCCGGAGGGCGGGGTGCCGGAGAGGATACGGCTTAACGGTTTTTCGCGGGAAAACCCGGTGACCGCGAACGCCGTGGACGAGTGGAAGCGCGGTTTATCCGGAATGTTCGGGATTTCCGCCGGGGAGAGTGAGGAGAGCGGGCAGGCGCTGATGATCTCCCGCGCCGGAGATATCCCCGCGGAGGGATACAGGATTACGCCTGTGCGCCGGGACACCGGGGAGAAAATCTCCGGGACGGCAGGCGGGCCCGGGATACTCCTGGAGGCGTCGGACGAGAGCGGCGCACTCTACGGCGTATTCCGCCTCCTGCAGCTGTATGCGGCGGGGAAGACGGTCCCGGAGGAGGGAATAAGCGCGGAGCCCTCCGACCCTCTTCGCATGCTCAACCACTGGGACAACATGGACGGCTCGATCGAGCGCGGGTACTCCGGACGCTCCTTCTTCTTTAAGGACGGGGAGATCATCATTGACGACAGGACGAGGGACTACGCGCGCATCGTGTCCTCCGTCGGCATCAACGGCGTGGTGATCAACAACGTCAACGTGAAGAACGGGGCGAACAGGCTGATCACCCCGGAGTGCTTTGCGGACCTCGCGGAGCTTGCGGCTCTCTTCTCGGGATACGGGATAAAACTTTTCCTGAGCCTCAATTTCGCCTCACCGATCGAGGTGGGCGGAATGGATACCTGTGATCCTGCGGATCCCGGAGTCATCGCATGGTGGAAGGAGCGCATGGCCATGGTGTTCGGGGCGGTTCCCGGACTTGGCGGTTTCCTGGTGAAGGCGGATTCCGAGGGACGTCCCGGCCCCTTCACCTATGGGAGGACCCAGGCGGAGGGAGCGAACATGCTGGCCGCAGCGGTGAAGCCCTACGGAGGCATTATCATCTGGCGCTGCTTCGTCTACAACTGCACACAGGACTGGAGGGACCGGAAGACGGACCGCGCAAGGGCCGGTTACGACAACTTCGCTCCGATGGACGGGACCTTCGCGGAAAATGTCATCCTTCAGATCAAGAACGGCCCGATGGATTTCCAGATCAGGGAGCCTGTCTCGCCGCTCTTCGGCGGACTGACGGGGACAAACCAGATCCTGGAGGTGCAGATTGCTCAGGAGTACACCGGCCAGCAGATCGACCTCTGCTACCTGATCCCGCTGTTTAAGGAGGTGCTGGAGTTCCGGACCTTCTGCCCGGAAGGCGCTGCGGAGGACAGAGCCGGGGAGGACGGATCCGGCGGCAGCGCGGCGGACACGGAGGGAAAGCCCGGGGACACTGTCGCGGATATCGTGTGCGGCAGGCGCTTCGGCAACCGGCCGATGGCGGGGATCGCGGCGGTGAGCAACACAGGGGACGACGCGTGCTGGACGGGAAACGACCTCGCAGCGGCAAATCTTTTCGGCTTCGGAAGGCTCGCCTACGACAACAGCCTCTCCGCGGAGGAGATTGCCGGGGAGTGGACGGCGCTGACCTTCGGCCTGTCCGGGGATGAGGCGGATCTTCTGACAGACATGCTGATGCGCTCCAGGGAGGTGTACGAGCACTACACCAGCCCTCTGGGCATCGGCTGGATGGTGAACCCCGGAGTCCATTACGGCCCCTCCGTGGACGGTTACGAGTATTCCCGCTGGGGAACTTACCACAGGGCGGATCATCTTGGCATCGGCGTGGACCGCACGGACAAAGGCACGGGATACGCGATGCAGTACCGTGAGCCGAACGCGTCCATGTACAATGACCCGGATACCTGCCCGGAGGAGCTGCTGCTCTTCTTCCACAGGATACGGTATGACCGGAGGCTGAAGGACGGAAGAACCCTGATTCAGTACATCTACGATACGCATTTTCAGGGGCTGGAGGAGGCACATAAGCTCGCCGCGGACTGGGAGGCACTCTCCGGGGCTGTCGACCCCGGAGTGCACGCGAGGGTGGCAGAGCGCTTCAGGAGACAGGAGGAGAACGCCCGCGAGTGGTGCGACCAGGTGAACAGCTATTTCTTCCGCAAGAGCGGAATCCCGGATGAACGGGGGCGGACGATCTACTGAGACAGCAGCGTAAGTTTTTCCATAGTACTAATAAAGAGGAGGATCTGGAGGTTTGAAAATGAGATGCAGTGAAAAGATCCGCGCTGCGGTGAGGCGCGGAAGCAAAGTGGTGACAGCCCTGCTTCTTGCGGCGGCTGTGTTTGCGGGAGGAATTGCGATGCGCGCCTGTGCGGCGGGGAGCTATGTGGATACCTCGGGCTATGAGGAGCTGGACGAGCTCTTCGGGGACTATTTCCGGATCGGCGTGGCGGTCCAGGCTATCGACCACTGGAATGACCCGACGGCGGAGATCGGCAACGAGGCCAAAGAGGAGCTGATCCGGACGAGTTTTAACAGCATGACCTTCGGCAATGAGTTCAAGCCGGCGTACAACTTTGATCCGAAGTCGGAGACCCTGTTTAAGGTGGACCGCGCTGCGGAGGAGCTGCTCACCTGGGCGAAGGAGAACGGAATGCCCGTGCGCGGCCATGTGCTTGTCTGGCACAGCCAGGTGAATCCCGCCATCTTCGCGAAGGATTTCAAGGCGCTCTCGGGCGGCAGGGTGACCAATCAGGACAGTGCGGAGCTGGATGAGGACTGCCTTGTGGACAGGGAGGAGCTGATCCGGCGCCTCCGCACCTACATCCGCGGTGTTCTGGAGTACACTTATGAGAATGGGTTCGCTGATGTGATCTACGCCTGGGATGTGGTCAACGAGGCAGTGGACGAAGGCCGGGACGACGGCTTGAGGCGCAGCTACTGGTACCGCATCATCGGCCCGGAGTTCCTCTACTACAGCTTCCTCTTCGCAAGGGAGGCAGAGGTGGAATTCTCGGAGAAGTACGCGGAGGATTACGGCCTTGATCCGGAGAAGGACGACCTCTCGTCCATCCGGCCGCTGCTTTTCTACAACGACTACAACGAGTGGTTTTCCGCAAGGGTGAAGATCACGAAGCGCTTCATCACCGAGGACGTCTTCAACGAGAATCAGAGCATGGTGAAGAGTGACGTGATTCCGGAGGACGGTGACGGAACGATCTTCGGCGACGGCCTTATCGACGGCATCGGAATGCAGGGCCACTTAAGCGACAACCAGAATATTGACCAGTACATGAAGGCCCTGGAGGCCTACGACGAGGCGATAGGCCTCGTGCACATCACGGAGCTGGATGTCGGCAAGACCGCGTCCGGTGAACGCGGGGAGCAGGTACAGGCGGATTTCTATTACGAGTTCTTCCGCAGGCTCGTGGAGGAGAGGAAGAACGGAGTGAACCTGACCTCCGTGACCTTCTGGGGACTTACGGACGATGCATCCTGGAGGAAGGGAGCGGATCCGCTGCTTTTCAACGGGGATCTCTCTGCAAAGCCGGCGTTCGAGGCAGTTTCGGCAGCGGCAAAGGGCGAGGAATTCAAAGCCTCCGCAGCAGCAGCGGCAAACGGCTCCTCGGTGCTCATCGATTTCGAGCCCTACAAGGTCAACGGGGAGACAAAAACCTGGACGCCCGCCGACGCGGGATTTTACAGCCGCGGCACGGGACACCAGGCCACGCTTGTGCTCGCGAGCAAGATCAACCACACCGAAGGCGCACCGATCGGCTTCTCGCTCAAGGTAAAGAGGACAGAGAGAGATGCGACAGTCCGCAGAGAGATGAATGATTATCTCGGCGTGAACTTCCACGTGAGCATGTATGTGCGCACCGAGGACAAAAAGGTCGTGCTCGGCCTCGAGGGAGAAGAGAGCCAGGTCCTTGCGTCGGTGAAGATCACTTCGGGAGAGGAGTGGACCTTAATCGAGGCGGATGCGGAGATCCCTGCGGAGTGGAAGAGCGCACAGCTCTATCTCGAGACCGACGGGGCGGAGGATCTTTTCATCGATGATTTCTGCATTGAACCGGAGATCACGGAGGAGATGAGTGCAGCGGCAGAAGGGGAAAACTCCCTTGTTCCGGACCTTGAATTTACGGAGGCCAGGATGCCGGAGAGCGAAGCGCTGGAGTTCGCACGGGCAATGAAGCTCGGCTGGAACCTCGGCAATACCATGGATGCCTTCGGAAGCCGCCCGGCGAACGAACTGGATACCGAGATTTCCTGGCAGCCCGTCCGCACGACCAGGGAGCTGATCAAGGCGGTACACGAGGCCGGATTCGAGACGCTGCGCATCCCCGTGTCATGGCATGATCACCTGACCGACGATCATTTCACGATTTCTGAGGAATGGCTGGACCGCGTGCGGGAGATCGCGGATTACGCTCTGGATGAGGACATGTATGTCATCATCAACATCCATCACGACAACGAGGAGAGCGCACACTGCCTCTTCCCGGACAGCGATCACTATGAGCAGTCCGAGGAGTTCATCACCAGGATATGGGAGCAGGTTGCGGAGTGCTTCAAGGACTGCGGCGACCGCCTGATTTTCGAGGCGATGAACGAGCCGAGGCTGGTCGGCCACCAGTATGAGTGGAGCTGCAACGTCGCGAGCGCGGACATCCGCGACGCGGTGGACTGCATCAACAGGCTGAACCAGGCTTTCGTTGATACGGTGCGCGCCTCCGGCGGAATGAACGAGGAAAGGTATCTTCTGATCCCCGGCTACTGCGGTTCTCCGGACGGCGTGACCAATTCGTATTTCAAACTGCCCGAGGACACCGTTGAGGGCAGGCTGATGATCATGGCCCACGCCTACACACCCTATCATTTCGCCCTGGAACCCGGCGGGACGGCTGAGTTTTCCGTGGAGAACAAGTCTGACATCAAGGACATCAACTGGGCCGTGGACAAGCTTTACAGCACCTATGTGAGCGAGGGCATTCCGGTGATCATCGACGAGTGCGGCTCCGTTGACAGGAACGGCAACCTGGAGGCCAGGGTGCAGCATGCGGCCTATTTCGTCGGCTATGCCAGGGCGCACGGCATCACCTGCTGCTGGTGGGACAACGGAGCTTTCTCCGGAAACGGCGAGATCTTCGGAATTATCGACCGGAAGACCGGCGAGCTCCGCTATCCGGAAATCGTGGAGGCCATGACCCGGTACTGTGAGTAATAAGGAATAATAATTGCGGCAGATATAAAATAAGCGCTTCCCGGAAATCCTTCCGGGAGGCGCTTTTTAACGGAATGCACAGATGCGGGGGCATGGGGCCTGCGGCTCCTGCTTCCGCCGCTTTGGTCACTGCCTGTGCAGCGTGAAGTAGAACTTCTTTCTCTGGAAGTAGCCGATCAGCACGATAACCATGCTGAAGAGCACCAGGATGTAGTAGGAGACGCTTCGGGAGAGGAGCTCCAGCTGCAGCGCGGCCTCGTGGTCCATGATGGAGTTCAGCCCGTCGTAGAGCAGGTAGTCCGACACTCCCATTGCGCCGGGAATCGGCACGCACATGGAGCCGATCGCGGTATAGCACTGGGTGACGAAGATGGTTCCGACGTCCTTCAGGGCGCCGCCGGTCGCCAGATGCATGACAGAGGAGACAGCGAGCTGGGCGATGCGCTGCAGGATGTTGAGCAGATAGACGAACACGAGCAGGATACGGCCGCCTTTTCCTCCCATGGACTTCAAGCTCCCGGTGTACTCGTCGATGCCGTTCTGGAGCCGCTCGCGCCAGTAGGCATCCCGCTTCACCCAGCCCTTTCTCTTAAGCCAGGCGATGATCGCGCATCCAGAGCGGTAGATCGTGTTCTGCGCGACCAGCAGCCAGAGGAAAACTACACCGAGGCCGGACATGGTGAGGTACCCGATGACGATCAGGATCTTGGAGAACAGGGAGAACCCGATGAAGATGTCCGCCCGTGCGAACAGGCTGATCAGGCACACGGTGAGGGTCGAGAAGGTGTGCATGATGAGGTAGACCATGAGAATCGCAGTGATCACCCCCATGGAGACCCCGTCGCGCTTCATGAACCACATGACCACAGGCTGGCCTCCGGTGGCGGAGGGGGTGATGGCGGAGCAGTAGATGTCCGCGCAGCTGTAGGTTACCCCGTGATAGAGCGAGCTCTTGTAGCCGTTGTGCCTCAAAAGGTATTTCAGCGATACTGCCTCACAGAGAATATATGCCGCCATGCAGAGGGCTGCAGCGAGGAGCCACCCCCGGTGGCCGCTCACGAGGATCACAAGGAGCTCGGAAAAGGTAAGCTCCCTGCTCTGGGACAGCACCGCGATAATAGATATGATTGCCAGCGCCAGGGTCACCAGGGACCAAAGCACTTCCTTATTGCGTTTCATATCTCTGTATTTTAAGGGAATTGCCCGGGAAAGACCAATTAATTTTCAATGAAGAATCCGCGCAGGAAGAGGGCGTCTAGAGGCGGATCTCCTCCGTCGCCACCTTCTCCCGGAAGCGCACGTCGTGTTCCACGATGAGCATGGTGGGTTTATAGCGCAGTATCAGGTCCTCGATCTGTTCCCTGGAGAAGACATCGATGTAGTTGAGCGGCTCGTCCCAGACGTAGAGATGGGCGGGGGTGCAGAGGCTCGCGGCAAGAAGGGTTTTCTTCTTCTGCCCCTCGGAGTAGTATTCCATCGGCTGGACGAACTGGGAGCGCTCTAGATCCAGCTGCCTTAACACGGCGAAGAACAGGCTCTCGTTTATCCCTCGCTGCCTGCAGAAGTCGCGGACGCTTCCCTTAAGGAAGGAGGTGTCCTGGCTCACGCAGGAGAGAATCAGTCCGGAACCGGTCTCCAGCACGCCCGAAGAGCATCCGTTCCCGGAGAGGGCGCCGGAAGTCCGGTCTG
>OMSM01000212.1 GCA_900313745.1 uncultured Lachnospiraceae bacterium | reverse complement strand
GTGCTGTGTGTAAACAACTGATCGGGTTATCCCCGAAAGAAAGGAGCCGCAGTGGCAGTAAACAGAGTACCAGTTTTAAAGAGATGCAGATCCCTTGATCTTGATCCCACCTTCCTTGGCTATGACAAGAAGTCCAGAAGGACTCTGCAGCGCGCAAGCCGCAAGCAGAGTGAGTATGCGCTTCAGCTGAGAGAGAAGCAGAAGGCAAAGTTCATCTATGGTGTTCTTGAGAAGCCCTTCCGCAACTACTATGACAAGGCTGACCGCATGAAGGGGCAGACCGGTGAGAACCTCATGGTCATGCTTGAGAGCCGCCTGGACAATGTCGTCTTCCGCATGGGTTTTGCCCGCACCAGGAGAGAGGCCCGTCAGGTTGTCGGACATAAGCATGTCTGCGTTAATGGCAGAGTGATCAACATTCCCTCCTATCTGATCAAGGCAGGCGATGTTATCGAGATCAAAGAGAAGTCCAAGAATATCCAGCGCTTCAAGGATATCCTGGAAGTGACCGGCGCAAGGCTCACCCCCGAGTGGGTTGATGTCAACAAGGAAGCCTTCAAGGGCACGGTCAGCACCCTTCCGAAGAGAGATCAGATCGATGTTCCCGTGGACGAGATGCTCATCGTCGAGTTGTATTCCAAGTAATTTAAGTTTTAACCCAGACGATAAGCAAAGGAGGGAAAGTACGTGTTTGATTTTGAGAGACCGAACATTACCGTTGAAGAAATCTCAGATGATAAGAAGTACGGCCGCTTTGTTGTGGAGCCCCTCGAGAGAGGCTACGGCATAACGCTCGGGAATTCCCTGCGCAGGATCATGCTCTCCTCCCTTCCGGGCGCTGCAGTGAGCCAGATCAAGATTGACGGTGTTCAGCATGAGTTCAGCACCATTCCCGGTGTGAAGGAAGATGTCACCGAGATCGTGATGAATATCAAGTCTCTTGCCATTCGCAATAACAGCGAGACCAATGAGCCCAAGACCGCGTATATTGAGTACGAGGGCGACGGTGTGGTCCGCGGTGCGGATGTCCACGCGGATCAGGATATTGTGATCACCAATCCCGAACAGGTAATCGCCACGATGAACGGCAAGAAGAGCAAGCTGTTCATCGAGCTGACGATCACCAAGGGCAGAGGCTATGTCAGCGCAGACCGCAACAAGACCGAGGATACCAAGATCGGCGTGATTCCGATCGATTCCATTTACACTCCTGTGGAGCGCGTGAATGTGACGGTTTCCAACACACGTGTCGGTCAGCAGACAGACTTCGACAAGCTTGTTCTCGATGTGTTCACCAACGGAACTCTTGCTCCCGATGAGGCGGTAAGCCTCGCGGCCAAAGTTCTGAGCGAGCATCTGAGCATCTTTATCGATCTGTCGGATATGGCACAGAACGTGGATGTGATCCCGGATCCCAACCCGACCAGTACCAACAAGGTGCTGGACATGAGCATTGACGAGCTTGAGCTCTCCGTGCGCTCCTACAACTGCCTGAAGCGTGCGGGCATCAATACCGTTGAACAGCTCTGTGACAAAACTCCCGACGATATGATGAAGGTCCGCAACCTGGGACGCAAATCCCTGGATGAGGTCCTGATCAAGCTGAAGGAGCTCGGCCTGTCCTTAAAGGCAGCTGAGGAATAAGATGTGCGCGCCGGACCGGATGCGGGAAGGCGCGGTGATAAATCATTCCGCCCGGTAAATCCGAAGATGTGCGGACGGAAGAGTTTTCCCCTGACGGGTAAGACCGAAGAGCACCGTCGGGGCGCAGGAAAGAGAGGAAAACACAATGGCAGAGTACAGAAAGCTCGGCAAGAAGACCAAGTTAAGGAAGGCTATTCTTCGCAGCCAGGTCACCCAGCTTCTTTACAGGGGCAGGATCGTGACCACCGAGGCACGCGCAAAGGAAGTTCAGAAGATCGTTGAGCCGATGATCACCCTCGCGGTGAAGGAGAGCGGCAACTACGAGACCGTCAAGGTTCAGGCAAAGCAGGCTGTCCGTGACAAGGACGGCAAGCGCGTCAAGGAAGTTGTTGACGGCAAGAAGGTCGCAAAGTTCGAGACCGTCGAGAAGGAGATCAAGAAGGATCTGCCCAGCCGTCTTCACGCCCGCAGGCAGCTTCTCCGCTACATGTATCCTGTAGTCGAGGTTCCGACCGAGGGCAAGGGACGCAAGAAGAACACGAAGGAAGTCGATCTGGTCGCCAAGATGTTTGATGAGTACGGCCCTCGTTTCTCCGGCCGCAACGGCGGTTACACCCGCATCATCAAGATCGGCCAGCGCAAGGGCGATGCCGCTCTGATGGTTGTTCTTGAGCTTGTCTGATCAGAACCAGAGCTGATTTAATGCAGCAATAACCATAGGACCTCCGGGGACAGTCCCCGGAGGTCTTTGTGAATAGTGACCGATGATACTTGCGAAAAAACTCTCACATAACTTCAATAAGCGCGACGACGACGGAAATGTCGTCGAGGTGATCCATGCCCTGAAGGACGTCGATCTGGAGGTCAGGGCAGGGGAGTTTATCGCTGTCCTCGGACATAACGGATCCGGCAAATCCACACTGGCCAAGCACATCAACGCGCTGCTCTTCCCATCCGACGGCGAAGTAGTCATCGATGGCATGGATACCCGGGATGCCGCTTCACTGTGGAAGATCCGCCAGGAAGCGGGCATGGTTTTCCAGAATCCGGACAACCAGATCATCGGCCAGGTCGTGGAGGAGGATGTTGGGTTCGGCCCGGAGAACATGGGTGTTCCCACACCGGAAATCTGGGAGCGTGTCGAGGAGAGCCTGCGTATTGTCGGAATGCTCGAACACCGGAAGAAATCCCCGAATCATCTCTCCGGGGGACAGAAGCAGAGGGTTTCCATCGCCGGAGTGATCGCTATGCATCCCCGGTGCATCATAATGGATGAACCCACCGCAATGCTTGATCCCGGCGGCCGCAAGGAGGTCATCCGGGCTGCCAGGGCACTGAACCAGGTGGAAGGAATAACGATTATTCTGATTACCCACTATATGGACGAGGCGATCTATGCGGACCGGGTCTTTGTAATGGATGGCGGAGAGGTCAGGATGAGCGGGACGCCCCGTGAGGTTTTCTCCCGGGTGAAGGAGATGAAGGCACTTCATCTGGACGTCCCTCAGGTGACTCTTCTGGCGGATGAACTGAAGAAGAGGGGGCTGAGTCTTCCGGACGGAATACTGACCGACCAGGAGCTGGCTGCAGCGCTGGGACTTGAAGCCGGGGCAGGAAAGGCCTAAGGAGCAACATGAGCATTCGTGCGGAGAATGTGTCTTATATCTATAACGAAGGTTCGGCGATGGCAAGCACCGCGATCCACGGGCTCTCCGTGAGTATCGGGGACGGGGAGTTCATCGGGCTTATCGGTCATACCGGTTCGGGCAAGTCCACCTTTATCCAGCTTTTAAACGGGCTCCTTGCGCCTTCGGAAGGCCGTATCCTGTATAACGGAAAAGATATCCACGGAACAGAGACGGATCTGAAGAGCCTTAGGACGAAGGTGGGACTCGTTTTCCAGTACCCTGAGCACCAGCTCTTTGAGTCGGATGTGCTTAAGGATGTTATGTTCGGGCCGAAGAATCAGGGCCTCAGCACCGAGGAGCAGAAGGAGAGGGCGGTTCAGGCGCTTCAGTCAGTAGGAGTATCGGAGGAGGACTTCTCCCGGTCGCCCTTTGAGCTCTCCGGAGGCCAGAAGCGCAGAGCAGCCATAGCAGGTGTGCTCGCGATGAGGCCGGAAGTGCTGATTCTGGATGAGCCTACAGCAGGGCTTGATCCGAGGGGGCGGGACGAGATTCTCGACCTCATCTCCGGGATGCACCGGGAGATGGGAATTACCGTGATTCTTGTCTCTCACAGCATGGAGGATGTCGCAAGCCATGTCGGAAGGATCCTCGTGATGGACGACGGAAACATCCGCTTTGACGGGACCCCGAGAGAGGTGTTTTCGCACAGGGAAGAGCTTGAGGAGATGGGCCTCTCCGCTCCGTCGATCACCTACACGATGGAGTATCTCCGGAGTCTTGGCCTTCCGGTGGATACCGGGATGATCACAATCAGTGAAGCTGCAGGAGAAATCCTTCGATGCCTGGAGGAAAGGAATGCTTAAGGATATCACACTAGGGCAGTACTATCAGACCGATTCGGTGCTGCACCGCCTCGATCCCAGGGTCAAGCTGATCGGCACGTTTGTGTTTATCATCGCCCTGTTTATAGTGAATACTCCGGCCGGCTACCTCCTGTGCGCCGTTTTCCTCGCAGCGATGATAAAACTTTCGAGGGTGCCTCTGCGCTACATCCTCGGAGGAATGAAGCCCGTGCTCTTTCTCCTCGCAATCACGGTGTTTTTCAACCTGCTATTTACGCCCGGAACTCCGCTTGTCAGCGTATGGCGGATAAGCATTACCCGGGAAGGGGTGAGTTTTGCCGTGAAGATGGCGGCAAGGCTGTGCTTCCTCATCACCGGAACGACACTCATGACGCTGACCACCACGCCCAACCAGCTGACGGACGCCCTCGAGGCCGTGCTCCGGCCCTTAAAGGCCCTGCATGTGCCTGTGCACGAGATCGCCATGATGATGTCGATTGCCCTGCGTTTTATCCCTATCCTGATGGAGGAGACCGATAAGATCATGAAGGCGCAGATGGCGAGAGGAGCGGATTTTGAGACCGGGAACGTCATCCGCCGGGCAAAAAACATGGTCCCGATCCTTGTACCGCTCTTTATTTCCGCCTTCCGCCGGGCAAATGATCTTGCCATGGCGATGGAGGCCAGGTGCTATCGCGGAGGTGAGGGAAGGACAAGGATGAAGCCTCTTGTCTACGGAAGGGCAGATTATACCGCGTACAGCGTGATTGCCGCAGTTTTTGCGTGCTGTGTGCTTATACGGGCTGCGGGAATCTGAACCGGATAACCGAAGGTCTTATCAGGGCGGGCAGGCGGAAGATAGCTCGCGGATCAAGTGGCGCGGAGGAGCCCGATGCGGAGGATAATGCTGACCGTCGCTTACGACGGAACGGAATATGCGGGATTTCAGCGACAGCCGGGAGAGGTCAGGACGGTTGAGGGCGAGCTGGATGCTGCCGTCTCCTCGGTCACCGGGGAGAACATAGAGGTAATCGGCGCGAGCAGGACCGATGCGGGAGTACATGCGCGCGGGAATATCGCAGTTTTCGACACGAATTCCAGGATCCCGGCAGAGCGCTTCGCCCGGGCGGTGAACACGAGACTGCCTGAGGATATCCGCGCAGTGGGGTCGAGGGAGGTGCCGGCGGATTTCCATCCGAGGCATGCCGCGACAGAGAAAACTTATGAGTATCGGATCGTAAACGCGGATTATCCTGATCCCTTAAAGCGCAGATATGCTCATTACAGTTACACGCCGTTTGATGTGGAGGCGATGAAGGCGGCAGCGCTCTATTTCATCGGAGAGCATGATTTTAGGAGCTTCTGCAGTATTTATACCCAGAGCCTTACAACGGTGCGTACGATTACGGGAATCGGCGTCACCGCGTCAGCGGAAGCAATGCCCAGAGAGATTGTGATCACCGTCACCGGGACAGGTTTTCTTTACAATATGGTGCGCATCATCGCCGGGACGCTGATGGAAGTGGGACGCGGAGCGATCGCGCCGGAACGGATTCCGGAGATAATCGGCGCGATGGACAGGAGAGCGGCAGGGCCGACGGCACCGCCCCAGGGGCTGACGCTCGCCGGCTACAGGTTCATCGGAGGAATCCCGGATCCGTCTGCGGTGGAATTAAACGAAGAGGTAAAAACTGATTGACACCGCATAAACAGCGGCTTTATAATGGCTAAGTGCGACGGTATCGGAACCAGCGCTTTACTCCCCGGTTTAAGCGGCCGTATACCCCTGCGAATCGCACTTATTGCAACAGCGTTTTCACCGGCTTGTGCCGGTTTGAACGGGTTTCCGTCCTCTTCGGGCGGAGGCAGTATAGGAGGATCACGAATGAATACGTTTGTACCCAGCGCATCCGCGATTGAGCGTAAATGGTATGTCGTTGATGCAACCGATATGACGCTCGGCCGTCTCGCTTCCGAAGTAGCGAAGGTCCTGCGTGGAAAGAATAAGCCCACCTTCACCCCTTTCCTTGATACAGGGGATTATGTCATTATCATCAACGCCGATAAGATCAAGGTTACCGGCAAGAAGATGGATCAGAAGATCTATTTCCGCCACTCCGATTATGTCGGAAGCGCGAGATATACTACTCTGCGCGAGATGATGCGCACCAAGCCGGTCCGCGTCGTTGAGCACGCTGTCCGCGGAATGCTTCCTCAGGGCCCTCTCGGCCGCCAGATGTACAGAAAGCTGTATGTCTATCAGGGAGCGGAGCACAACCATCAGGCTCAGAAGCCCGAGTTGCTTACATTCTAATCGGAGGAGTGAAAGGAGATTATCATGGCGAAAGCAACCACGTATTATGGAACCGGGAGAAGGAAATCTTCTGTAGCCAGAGTTTTCATGACCTCCGGAAAAGGCAATATCACCATCAACGGCAGATCCCTTGACGACTATTTCGGTCTTGAGACCCTGAAGACCATCGTCAGGCAGCCTCTCGCAGCGACCCAGACCGCGGATCAGTTCGACATGAAGATCACGGTTAAGGGCGGCGGTACCACCGGCCAGGCCGGCGCGATCCGTCACGGCATCTCCAGAGCCCTTGTGGAGGCCGACGAGGAGACTTATCGTCCCATCCTTAAGAAGGCCGGGTTCCTTACCCGCGACCCTCGCATGAAGGAGAGAAAGAAGTACGGCCTCAAGGCCGCGAGACGCGCACCGCAGTTCAGCAAGCGTTAATCAGTGGCGCTTCTCAGGACGTCTTTATACAATATATTGCGTCCTACTGCGTGGGTTATCCGCTATATGTAGTTGTGAGAAGCCCTGCAAAGCACTGCGTTTTGTACGATATGAAGCGTATATGCAGCGCGTATGAAGCAAAGTTCTCACAACCCGAAAAACTCACATAAGACAGGAGATCTTCTCTCAGGAGACGGTCTCCTGTTTTTTATATTTCAAATTCCCAAGCTGCCTATGC
>OMSM01000035.1 GCA_900313745.1 uncultured Lachnospiraceae bacterium | reverse complement strand
GGCATCCGGGGCACCTGCAGGCGGAGCCGGGACAGACGGAATCGGACGAGACGCAGACGGCGCACTTTACTCGCTTCCCGAGGCCCGCGCGTTCCGGATCCCGGAGGAGGACCGGTTTGACGAATCCGTCGTACTGACGGCCATTAACGAGACCCCGGAGCCGGTGGACTGCGTGGTTCATTACGGATATGCGCGCTTCGGCGACACCGCGCCGGAGGATATGGGAACCTTTGCTCTGAAGCTCGGGCCGCACAGCCGCCGGGACGTGACTCTGACGATCCCCGGGGACAGAGAAGCCGGGTATGCCTACGCGTATGCGGGGAACGGAAGTTTTGAACCCGTGACAGATCTGAGGGCTTATTACAGAAGATATGCTTTTGCGGAGAGCCGGCCGGAGATCGTCTCCGCGGAGAGTGCCGGGGCAGCTTACGCCGTTACCGTGCGCGCAGAGGTGTTCACCCCGATCGTCGTCCTCTCCTGTCCGGATGACCGGACGCGCTTCAGTGACAATTATTTCCCGCTGCTGCCGGGCGAAGAGAGGACCGTGAAAGTAGAGGAAGAAACAGAACCGGAAGAGATTCGCGTGTGTGCCCTGATGCCGGAGCGGTGGAGCAGGCCATGAAGCCTGCTGCATCTATCCGGCGGCATAAGCGCAGCCTCATTCCGCCCCGGTGCCGGTAAGGCCCAGCTCCTCCGCGTGGGCGCGCATGCCCTCGATGCAGATGGCGGCGACGTCCTTCACGTCCATCCCCAGCATTTCGCAGCCCTGATTGATAAGGGCGCGGTCGCACTTGGCGGCGAAGCGCTTGTCCTTGAACTTCTTCATGAAGCTCTTCACCTCCAGGTCGCTTATGCCGTTGGGGCGCATCCGGGCGCAGGCCTGGATGATGCCGGTGAGCTCGTCCACGGTAAAGAGGCTCTTCTCCATGTCCGTGACCGGCTCCACGTCGTTGAGGATTCCGTAGCCGTGGCTCATAATGGCGCGCACGTCCTCCGGATCCACCCCTTCCGCCAGGAGCTCCTTCTCCGTGTGCTGCAGGTGCTCCTCCGGGTACTTCTCGTAATCATAGTCGTGAAGGAAGCCCACTGCCTCCCAGTGCTCCTTATCCGCGCCGAAGTGCTCCGCCATGGCGCCCATGGCGTAGCTCACGTTCATCGCGTGAAGGATGAGGTGGTCCTCCGTGACCATGGTGCCGTTCAGTTCCCGCGCTCTCTCAAGTGTAAGCATAATCTGTCTCCTTCTATGGCCCGGCTCATCCGAACCGATGTGAATACTACCCGTATTTCCGCCGCCCGCGCCCGTGACCAGCCACAGGTGTCCGGGGCCCGGCGACGTCCGCAGCTGCCTGGCCGCCGACGCGCCGCCGCGGCGATACTATTATATCCGAACGGTCGTGACATTAAGGCCGAACATGTTCTGATATTGTATGTCTTTTGCCGCGCCGTAGACAATACGTATGCCGATGTTCCGGGTTTTGTCCTCCGGATCCATGATCGCCCTGCGCTCGGCCAGATCAAAGGGGGCGCAGTCGTCCTTGATTCTGAGGATCAGGTCGCTGTCCTTCTTCACGAGCCGGACATCCGCGGTGTGCGCCCTCCTGTCCTTCGGGAACCCGTGCGCCACCACGTTGCCCGCCATTTCCTCCAGGCAGAGCGCCGCGTGGAAGGAGCGGCGCCGGTCGATCCCCTTCTCCCGGCAGAACGCGGATATCTTCTCCGAGACCGTCACCACCTCGTCCATGCTGCGCACGGCGATATCGATGCGGTCCTCCTCAGCGGCGCCGAAGCTGTCGGGAATATCCATGGCCTCCTCCATATTCCGGGGAAAACTCCTGCGCCGCGCCCAGGAGTAAAGGAGCGGGAAGAGGGCGCACACGACGCCGTTCAGTATATTCGCGGCATATACGCCGTTCATCCCCATGAAGGGGGCCAGCAGGGCCGTAAACCCGGCCACGCAGACCAGTCCGTCCAGCAGCGAGAGGATATGCACGAGGAGCTGCCTGCCCGAGGCCTGGGCGTAGCAGGTAAAGTGCGTGCAGAAGATGGCGAGGGGCATGCAGACCGGCAGCAGCCGGAAGCCCATGACCGTCATCCGGTACACCGGATCGGCGGCGTCCTTGTAGTAGAGGCCGGTGAGCGGCCGGGCCAGGAGGATCAGCACCGCGGAAACGGCGCACATGTACGGCACGCACCGGTAGAAGGCGACCCGCATGACGTCCGTCAGGGATCTGCGGTCCTCCTCGCCGATGCTGACGCCGATCAGCATGCGGGAGACCGCGAGGACGCCGGAGGGCAGCGCCCAGAAGATGCCCAGGAAGGAATTGGCCGCGGACAGGGCGGAGAGCCCCGCGCCTCCGACATAGCGGATAATCAGCGCGTTGACGGCAAGTCCCCGGATGGTCATGTAGCCGCTGGCGAGGGCGCCGGGGTAGCCGATGCGGAGGATGTCCGGAATATCCTTTAGCCGGCTCCCCTTAAGCGAGAACCGGAGCATGGATTTCCCGGAGAGGAAGTACTGCGCCTGAATGCCGCAGAAGACCCACTGGCCCAGGGACGAGGCGAGCGCCAGGCCGAAGGCGCCCATCTTTCCCACCGCGACGAAGAGGTAGTTCAGCGCCAGATTGACAAGGATGTAGACGACGCTGGCCGCCGTCGTGCGCTTTGACCGGTTCTCCAGGGACAGGAAGGCCGAGAGCTGCTGGCTTGTCACGAGCGGCAGCACGCCGATGGCCTGGCCGAGGATGTACTGGTTTAAGATCTGCCTGTCGGTGCCGGCCCCGCCGGTGAGGAACGCGGTGAGATCAAGGCCCGCGGCGATGACGAGCGCCGCGGTGACCGCGGCGGAGAGGATCACCGAGATCAGGATGTCCAGGGAGAAAACACTTCTGGTGCGCTCCGTCTCGTTGCTCCCCATGTATCTGCCGCAGAGCAGCTGGGAGCCTCCCATGAGCATGACGCCGACCGCGCTCAGGAAGGTGGTGACCGGCCCGTAGAGACCGACGGCGCTCATGGCGTCCTGACCGACATAGTTGCTGGCAAAAAGCCCCGAGACGATGCCGTTGACCGCGCCGATGGCCGCGAGAAGAATCTGGATGGGAAGCAGGCGGAAGAACAGTTTTGACAGCAGGCGGGAATCCTCAGACAGCATATCCTTCTCCTCCGGAGACTTGGTATAATGTATCTTATCGTAACCAGCGAAGCTGGTTCGCACCCCGAACGAAGTGAGGGGTGCCGGTTCCGAAGGAACCGATAAGATAACGAGCGAAAAGCTGCTTCAGCAGTGTTCGCGAGTCCTCGAAGCGGTTCCAATGATTTTTAATTATAATCTCAACCGGCCCCACAGCACTATGGCAAGGAGAGAATACATCATGGCGGGATCGACCACCCAGTTCGCCGACTTCCTGGCGGACGAGATGCGGAAATACAAAGGAGTCACGGTTCCGGTGAGGGCCAGCCTCCCCGAATGCGTGCTGGTGCGGCGGCTTAACTGCTCAAAACTCCACCCGAACCCGGAGGACGAGTTTTCCATGCCCGAGGTCGGCCCCAGCTACCAGATCATCACCGATTACATCAGCCGGTTCCGGGACGCCAAGCTTCACGGCCTGCCGCCCATCGAGGACCCGATCATCATCGAGAAGATGCTTCCGGACGGCTATCTTATCCTCAACGGCCACCACCGCTGGGCGGCGGCCATGCGCTACGGGCTGAAAACCGTGCCGGTGAAGATCGTGAACCTGACCCAGGAGATCGACATCCGGAAAATGGTGGAGCGCTCGCAGCACGACAAGCGGGTCACGATCGATCTGGACGAGGTGCTTTTCCGGACGAAGGACAGCCCGTATCTCGAGCGAAAACTGCCGCTGCCCTTCGCCTGGATGTACAAGGAGCGCATAAAGCGCGGCATTCCGGCCCTCTTCCGCTTCCTCTCGAGGAAGGGCTACGACATCTGGCTCTTCACCCCGCAGTACTACTCGCTGGACTACATCCGGGCCTATTTCCGCAAGTACCACGTCCATGTGGACGGCATCGTGACCGGCACGCGCCGGAAGACCTCGGTGGATCCGGAGACGAAGAAGCGGGTGGAACAGCTCATCACCGACCGCTACAGGGAGACCGTCAATCTCCACAACGACATGGTTCTCCGGGTCTTCCGGGGCTCCAAAGACTTCGAGCAGGTGGACATCGCCGACGGCGACGAGAACTGGTCGATGGACGTGATGAACGTCATCGAGAAGATGAATAAGCCGGATCAGCCCTGACCGGAGCAGCTGCCGAAGGCTGCGCCGGAAACCCGGAAGCCCGGGGCTTTGCCGTCCCGCCCGGATTTCCGGCGCGGCTTCCGGCACAAGGATTGCCATGAATAATAAAACTTATCCGCAGAAGATGCGGATCTCCTTTGATCTGGACGAGGTTCTCTTCGTCAACCCGAAAACGCACAAGACCGAGCGCCCCCTGATCTTCCCTCTGAACAGGTTTTTCATCGAGCGGCTCCGCCTCGGCACGCCCGAGCTGATCAACAGGCTGCAGGAGCTGGGCTACGAGGTCTGGGTTTATACCTCGTCTTTCCGCTCGGAGCGCTACATCCGTCGGCTCTTCCGGCTCTATGGCGTGAAGTTCGACGGCATCGTCAACGCCACGAGGCACCTCAGGGAAGTACAGCGCGACAACAAAACCATCCTTCCGCAGAAGCTCCCGAACCGCTACCGGATCTCCCTGCACATCGACGACGAGACCATCATCTGCACCCTGGGCAGGCAGTACGGCTTCAAAACTTATCAGCTGGACGCCGAGGACGACGACTGGAAGGAGAAGATCATCGCCCGGGCAGACGAAATCCGGAAGATGGAGCTGCGTCCATGAGAATTATCCGATCCGCCAGGAAAACCATAAGCATCGAGATCCGCCCGGACGGTGAGGTGTGGGTGCGGGCACCCCGCCGCGCCTCCCGGGCGTCCATCGATCTCTTCCTTGAAACCCACCAGGACTGGGTGCGCCGGCATCAGGCCAAGGCGCTGGCCCGGGCCCGTCTTGAGGGGGACATCACGCCGCTCACCGAAGAGGAGCTGGCGGAGCTCGCCGCGCAGGCGAAGAAGGTCCTTCCGGAGCGGGTCCGCCATTACGCGCCTCTTATCGGCGTCACCTGCGGCCGCATCACCATCCGGAGCCAGCGGACCCGCTGGGGCAGCTGCAGCTCAAAGGGAAACCTCAACTTCAACTGTCTCCTGATGCTCGCCCCGCCGGAGGTCCAGGACAGCGTCGTGGTCCACGAGCTCTGCCACCGGAAGGAGATGAACCACTCGGAGCGCTTCTACGCCGAGGTGCTGCGGGTGTTCCCCGAGTACCACCGGTGGCACGGGTGGCTTAAGGAGAACGGAAGGGCGCTGCTGAGGAGATTGCCCGAATAATCCCTGGTTATTCCAGCATATATATATGGAGTTATTATTATGCGTTTTGAAGAAAAGAGAGTGACTCTGAAGGACGGCCGCGTTCTTCTCATAAGACCGGCTATGCCTTGCGACGCGGAGGAGCTGATCCGCTATCTTAAGCAGACGGCCGCCGAGACCCGCTTCCTGTTGAGATACCCTGACGAGTGGAACCTCACCGCGGAGAAGGAGCGGGAGCTCCTTCAGGGCTATCTCGACAACCCGTCCGCGGCCATGGCCGTCGCGATCGTCATGCCGGGGGCCGGAGAAAACGGAGCGGAGGCTTCGCGGCCGGATGACGGCAGCAGCGCTGACAGCGCCGCCGCTGATGCGGTCAGCGGCGGTGCCGACGGTGTCCCGGTTCTTGCCGGCAACAGCTCCATCGTCCCGGTGGGCGGCGCCAGGCGCGTCCGCCACCGCTGCGCCCTCGCCATCGCCCTGAAGAAGGAGTTCTGGGGGCTCGGCATCGGCACGGCGCTCATCCGGTATCAGCAGGAGCTGGCCCGGCGCATCGGCTACGAGCGTATGGAGCTGGAGTACGTCGAGGGCAACGAGCGCGGGAAGGCTCTCTACGAGAAATGCGGATTCTCCGAGACCGGAAGAATCCGCATGGCGAACAAATATGACGACGGCAGCTACAGCGACGACATCCTGATGTCCGTGACGCTGTGATCCCGCTCCCCGCGGGCATTCGCGGTTTCCTCCCCCGGATCCCCCGGGGAACGCCTTTTCAGCTGAAGCGCTTAAGCGGCAGCCACTCGTCCAGCATGACCTGGAGATAATGCTCCCACATGTCGAAATTGTGGTCGTACCCCTCCGCCAGGACATACTTCACCGGGTAGCCCAAGTCCTTCATGATCGCGGCGTCCCTCTCCACTCTCTCGCGGATGAATTCCTTGTCTCCGCAGCAGATAATGAAGTCGGGCAGCTTCTTCCCCTCCTCCAGGTTCCTCTTCGCGGCGGAGTACAGGTCAAACCGGGAGCCCTCGAGCTTGTCCGGATCCCCGAAGGTGGTGTTGTAGAGGTTGAAATTCTTCACGAAATGCTCGCTGCCAAGCTCCGACTTAAGCGTCTCCGTGGAGAGCGTCATCCCGATGCCGCCGGAGAAATCGACGCACATCCGGTACTGCTCCGGGTGCAGGATTGCGGTGCCCAGGGCGACGTTTCCGCCCATGGCGTAGCCCGCGATGAAATTATCCTCAGGTTTCTCCGAGGAGGCGAAGAAGGTCTGCACCACCTTCGGCAGCTCCAGGGCGATGAAGCTCTGGTACCGGACGCTGTACTCCGTGTCCACGCCGAAGGAATTGGAGATGTCCGGCGTGACCAGAATCACGTTGTTCCTCTGGGCAAAACGCTCCGCATTGGTGTAGCGGTAGGTCAGCGAGTCGTCGTCCCCGCCGCCGTGGATGAGATAGACCGTCTGGAATTTCATCCCCGGCTCGTACTTCCCCTTCGCGCTTCCGCCGAAGCGCCCGGGATCAATCTCCTTATAGCTGTAGAAATCGGTGGGCAGCGCGATGGAAATATCCACGTACCGTCCCATCTCCTCGCTCCTGTAGTTAAATCTCACCAGTCCCATGCTCTTTCTCCCTTCCTCACTTTCCGATTCCGTCTTCGTTTTTTCCCCGTAATCCAGGATAACAGCGCTGCAAAACTCCGTCGGCCTGCGGTTTTCATCTATTATGCTAGCACGCCGTCTCCTTCCGGGTTATTGCAAAATTACAACAGAAAACCTGAATGGCACAGAGGAACTGGCCAGATTCTCGGAGACCATCATGTCCTGGTATGGAGGGTATGTCGCTGTACAGGACTATAACGCAGATGGCCTTATGGATGCATGTATTACGTATCTCACCACGGCGTAGACCCGGCAGTAAGTGGGTTACTTTGTGAAAGTACGGGAGTGTACAATGCGAACAATTATAAAGAGCTGTATCAATGTCCTGAAACTGTCGCCCGGCTGGGTCATTCTCAACGCGCTGTTTATTGTTCTGTTCTCGGTGTGTCAGCTCGGAACGAGTTATTTCCTCGCAAGACTGTGTGAGAACCTCTTAAGCAGCCATCTCTTTCGTGCCGCATGCTGGGATTTTGTCCTTCTGATTGTTTGTATTTGTATTGGGGGAAACACATTTAACTTTAACAATCTGCTATCAACCATTTATCTTGCGAAGTATAAGAAACGCATCGCGCTTCGGTTCTTTGATACGATGTCAAACACTTCAGAAGAGAGATTCTACGAACCGGATTTCTACGACAATCTGAAACACCTGTCGGATCATCTTGATGATATTGCGGGGGTGGCTGTCAGTGTGTTTACCAATTTATTCGGCATCATCGTTGTCATCCTGCTCTCGGTTGGTTCTCTCCTGTATATCAGCCCGCTCGCAGCACTCTTCATTCTATCCTGGATTGCCGTATCAACCTTTATCGAACAGAAGATTGCGACAGGGAGGGAACATCTGGACAAGAGCCATGAACGGGTGAAACGGAAGACCGATTATTATCTCGGTCTTCTCACCGGCAGAGAAACCGCCAGAGAGATTCGCGTGCTGGATATTGTTTCCTTTATTCGGGATAAGTGGGAAGAGAGCGCCGCCACCTTTATCTTAGCCAGAACCGGATTTGAAAAGAAGAGCAATCGACTGAATTTCATCAGCGAAGGGTTTCGAGCTGTGTTGATGGTTCTTATCACGGCACTGCTTTTTCGCGAAATTACGGCCGGTAGTCTCAGCCTCGGCGAATATATTTATTCCAGCGGAATCATGTGGATGCTGATGGCATTTATCTATCAGGCATCTCATGTCATTAATAATGAGCTCAAGGAAAAGTCGATTTATGCCAGGCTGTACGACCAATACGTAGATTCCGGTTCCGGCGCCTCAGCGAGGACAGACAGTGATAAAAAAGAGAAACATGTCGAACCGGAAACGATTGCTGTAAGCCATGTCAGCTTCCGCTATCCCGGCTCCGCATCCGATGCGCTGAATGATGTATCACTTACGATTCGCCGGGGGAGAGAGTCTGTATTCTTGGGGCGAACGGAAGCGGGAAAACGACGCTGTCACGGGTCCTCAGCGGACTCTTTGCGCCTTCTTCAGGGGAAGTATTGATTGATGACCGGAATATTGCAGCGATGGAAGAGAGCGATATCCGGGCATGCTTTGGCATTGTCTTTCAGGATTACGGCAGATATGAGATGACAGCGGGAGAGAACATCCAAATCGGGAACATCGGCTCCACAGATGCCGAAATCAGGAACGCCGCCGAGAAAGCGCACATTGCCGGGATCATTGCCGCGTTGCCGAACCAGTATCATACTGCACTTGGCAAACAGTACAACGCGAACGGAACTGATCTGTCCGGCGGACAGTGGCAGCGGCTTGCAATCGCGAGAGCATGGGTCTCCGACAAGCCCATCTTAATCCTCGATGAGCCGACTGCTTCTCTTGATCCACTGGAGGAACTGAGAATACTGGAAGAGTTTAATTCCCTAAGCAGCGGA
The DNA here is from genome assembly GCA_900313745.1 of uncultured Lachnospiraceae bacterium. Classification (GTDB taxonomy): domain Bacteria; phylum Bacillota; class Clostridia; order Lachnospirales; family Lachnospiraceae; genus CAG-791. The sequence goes on along the minus strand of OMSM01000035.1, from coordinate 33,354 downwards.
AAAACGACCATTATTATATCTCACCGGATAGGGTATGCCCGAACGGCAGACCGGATATTGGTGATGGATAAGGGGAGAATCGCAGAGACCGGGACACATGAAGAACTGATCCACCGAGATGGCATATATCATCAGATGTTCATGGCGCAGAGAGAACTCTACGCAGGAGTGAGGAGTGCATCATAATGAAGCAGTATATTCATGGACTGAAGAGAAGTCTTCACTTTATCCGGATAAGTCAGAAGGGGATCTTCCGGGTGTTGGTGCTGTTCAGCGTTATTCTGACGGTCCGCTCATATTTCGATCTTTACTTTCTGCAGAGAACCACGCAATGCGCGGAGGATCTGTTTCTCGGAAAGGCAGGGATGTCAGACGTTTACCCGGTGCTGTTGTTGTGGTTGTGCATTGGACTGCTGTTCGCAGGATGGGGACAGATGACCGCCTATGTGAAAGAGAAGTTCCGCCTGCGGCTTGGCTGCGCTTATGATACCGGGCTGATACAGAGTGCCTCAGAAAAGACGGCGGAATACTATGAACACTACGAGAATAATCGCATGGTCCTGAACGCAAGAGATAAGGGGCGGGAGACTCTTCTCAATTATATTCCGCCGCGATTCTGACATACATTACGACGCTGCCGCTGCTTATTATCTATGGGTACTATCTGTTCCAACTGAACAGCTATGTCGTGATTCTATGCGTTATTTCCCAATTATTCATTGTTGCCACAGCTGGAAAGCGCCTTGCCTCACTGCAAACTTTATGGACGGAATTGGAGCCATACCGTCTGCGGAGGATATACTATGCCGGGCTGTTTACAACTAAGAACACACACCAGGAACTGCATGCGAATCAATCATTTGACTTCATTAAGCGCAAATGGGGAAATGAATTTGATTCGGAACAGCACACCTATATTCGCATTGCAGGAACGTATGAAATTAAGATGCAGCTGATACGGCTTCTGTCCAACATTCCGTACTTCATCATAATCGGTCTTACTGCGTGCGAAATTATGGCAGGCAGGCAGACGGTCGCTTATCTGATGCTTGTCTCATCTCTGTTTAACAATCTGATTGGACTGCTTGAGAATATTCATTTATCGACTGAAAAGAATATATCAGAAGCACCTTTTCTTAACTCGTTCTGGGATATTCAGGCGTCCGAGGCGGGAAGGAAGCTGAACGAGAAACGCGCAGTCAGTGGAGAGATTCAGTTTGCGGATGTCACTTACCGATACCCGGATGCTGACAGAAACGCTCTTCATGATATTTCATTGAATATTCCTGCACAAACTAAGCTTGTTGTGATCGGCGAAAATGGCAGTGGCAAAACCACGCTTACCAATCTGATCAATGGTTCCTACAGTCCGACAGAAGGAACCGTCACCCTTCCGGACAATTCCTGTGCCTGCGTGTTTCAAAACGCGGCTCACTTCTGCTTTACCGTCCGGGAGAATATTCAGATCGGCAACAGGGAATGCCCCATGACGGATGGTGAAATCTGGTCGTTGCTGGACTGCGTTGGGTTGGGTGATGCTGTGCGCAGGATGCCTCACGGAATGGATACAATGCTTGGCCAGCTGGACGATGGTACTGACCTGTCGATGGGGCAGTGGCAGAAACTGTCTGTCGCCCGGTTATTTGCGGCGAGGGATACAACTGTATGGGTGCTGGATGAACCGACGGCTTATCTGGATCCGCTGTCCGAGATTGATCTGTACCAGGAAATACTGAGAAGAGCAGAAGACAGGACAGTGATCTTCGTATCTCACCGCCTTGGTTTTGCCGTACAGTCAGATCTCGTTCTCATCATGGATAATGGGAGCATTTCGGATCTGGGATCACATGATGCGCTTTATGCCGGAAATGCTGTTTACAGAGAGATGATCGACGGACAGAGAAGCTGGACCGAGGGGAAGAGGTGACCGTGTATGCCCGAAATAAAACTCCCTTTTAAGCATCCAATCGTTGATTCTTACCCTAATTATGCTGCCGTGGTGGGCATTGTTGGAGCGCATACCGATCAATGCCTGCCTTGGATATACAGTTACCTGGAACAGCTGATGACGAATAAATCACCGCAATTGCCTAACTGGGTGGATTACTGTGCGCCGATCTCTTATCTCAGTTTTCCGTGGATTGATTTCTGTCATATAAAGCGGGATTGTATCGAAAACACAGAATCGGCGATCATTTCTCTTCTGCAAAAGCAGATTGAGAATGAGATTTATCCATATCTCCTTGCAGACCGATTCTATTTGCCGTATCAGACTAATTCTCATGACAAAAATCACTATGTGCACGAGATCCTGATCACAGGATACAATTCAGCATCTTCCGTTTTCTACATTTACGACCATCTGGAGGGAAAATACGGCAAGTATGGAGAAGCTGTCTGTTCCTTCTGCGATATTGCAAAGGCCTACATCCGGGCGCATACCTCTGGAACATTCGACTGGCTGAACGGTGTTGTCGGCCTGTTCTACAGAACCGAATATGATTTCGGCTGCAGGAGAGCAAAAAAAGACCTTCAGTATGAGATTAATATCAGGATGTTCAAGGATCTCCTTGCAGATTATCTTTCCTCCCAGAGCTCCAATGACAGATGGTGCTATCCGCTCTCATGGATGAGAGATGATGAGCTTCTGTTCGGACTCGACGTATACGATGGATTATCAGGGCATGCACAACGTGCATCAGAGGTTTCAGGGGAAGCCGTCTCAGAGATGGAAATCAGCGGATTTTATTGCCTCTTGGAGCATAAAAAACTGATGAGAGAACGCCTTATTAATTTCTCGGGCAAGCGAATCATCCGTAATGCTGATGGGCTTATTCAGGAAAATCGATCTATTTTACGGATCGCGGAGCTTTTACTTATTCATGTATTGAAATTTAACTTTTCCAGACAGAAGGACAATTCAGATCATATTCTTGAGCTGATAATGACACTGAAGAAAGAAGACACAATCTTCTCCCAGCACCTGTATGATGCCATCGACATATAAAAATCACTGGCATGATCCGGATAACAGATCGCCAGAATGCACCACTTCCGGCGCGATCACAGGGCCTCGCTGTTTGACATTTTGCGGAAATGCGGGATAATGAGAATATAAAAAACGCGGAAATGTGGGAATTCGCGATTTAAAAAAACGCGGAAATGCGGTGATTTGCCAATTTAAATTTTGCGGAACTGCAAATCAGACGCACACAGCGCCGCCCGAAGCCGTTCCGCAGGAACGGCTTCGGGCGACATCTGATCGGAAACGGAAACAGCCATGTTTAAGCGGAAAATCTACGAAAAGCTGCTGTCGTGGAAGAAGGAATCTGCCGGACAGACCGCCCTTCTCATCGAGGGCGCGCGCCGTGTCGGCAAATCCACCGTAGTGGAGGCGTTTGGCCGAAACGAGTATGACAGTTATATCCTGATTGATTTCGCGACAGCGCCCAGAGCGGTGAGAGATCTGTTCGAGGACATGTCGGATCTGAACTATTTCTTCCTTCAGCTGCAGCTCCAGTTCCGGGTGGATCTGACGGAGAGAAAGTCCCTGATCATTTTCGATGAGGTGCAGCTGTGTCCAAAGGCAAGGCAGGCGATCAAACCCCTGGTGAAGGACCATCGCTACGACTACATTGAGACCGGATCGCTGATCTCCATCCGCAGGAACGTAAAAGATATCCTGATCCCGAGCGAAGAACGCAGGATCAGTATGTACCCCATGGATTACGAGGAATTCCTGTGGGCCGTCGGCGACAACACGACGTACTCTTTGATCCGGAAATGCTATGAAGCAGGGGAATCTCTGGGCGATCAGACCAACCGGAAGCTGATGCGCGATTTCCGGCTGTATATGCTGGTCGGCGGCATGCCGCAGGCAGTGAGCGAATATCTGGACTCGAACAATTTTAAGAGGGTCGACGCGGTTAAAAGGGACATTCTTAATCTGTATGAGGAAGATTTCGGCAAAATCGACCCCACGGGCCGGCTCGCTTTGCTGTTCGATTCTATTCCCGCCCAGCTGAACAACAACGCGTCCCGGTATCAGGTGTCAAAGGTGCTTGATCAAACGCGGGCAGAAGACATCCTTGAACTGATCGCGCAGATGCGGGATTCCAGAACCGTGCTCGTATCCTATCATGCCAACAATCCGGGCGCAGGCATGTCCGCCGCGAAAGACCTCGCGAAGTTCAAGCTGTTTCTATGCGATACAGGGTTATTCACGACGCTGATGTTTAAGGATCGGGATTTCACGGAGAACATCATCTATGAGAAGCTGCTTAGCGACAAACTCCCGGCCAACCTGGGCTACCTGTATGAAAACGTGATCGCCCAGATGCTTGCGGCGGAGGGAAACGAACTGTTCTACTACACTTTTCTCAACGAGACGTCGAAGCATAATTACGAGATTGATTTCCTGATCGCCAGGCAGAACAAGATCTGCCCCATTGAGGTTAAATCCTCCGGATACAAAACACACGCGTCGCTGGACGCCTTCTATAAGAAGTTCTCATTGCAGATTCTGCGGAGGTATCTCCTTTATACGAAAGACAGTCGAAAAGATCAGGATATTCAATGTCTGCCGGTCTATATGGCCGGATTCCTTTAAGCAGGACAACTGCCCCATGGATGCGGAGAGGTCTTGATCTGCAGAATGCGGAAAAGCCAGTTTTGATGGGAAAGATCCGGATCATCAACTGCAAAGAAGCAAAGTCCATCGGACTTTGCTTCTTTGATTGGGCATAAGTTTATACCCCTGGCAAACGATAACGTTGGCCGCATATACCGCGGAGTAATCGTTTATTTGGCAAATGATTTCGTTCGCGGGTATAGTTGTGTTTCCCGGGCATTACCCGATCGGCGCCTGGATGAGGCCGGCGAAGTCCACGATGTCCGTGCGCTTCGACAGCTCGATCTCCTCGTCCCAGGTGAGGTGCTGGTAGTCGGCCGCGGTAGGCGAGGCGGCAAACCAGGAGAGGAAGTCCTCCATGATGGGTTCGGTCCAGCGGGTGTCGATCTGGGCGGAGGTGTAGATGCCCTCTCTTATCCGCTCGAAGCCGAAGAGGTCGCGGCACTGCTCCTTCTCGCCAGCGATGCAGGCGTCCTCGGCCAGATGGGCCGGGATGAAGAGCACGCCGCTCATGGTGCCCAGCACCACGTCGCCGGGCATGCAGATCGCCTTGCCGATGGCGCAGGGGCGGTTGATGCCGGAGAGCATGACGTCGCCGATGGGCGTGGGATCAATGCCCCGGTAGTAGACCTGGAAGTCCGGGATGTCCACGATCTGCTGCAGGTCGCGGATGCCGCCCCAGATCACGGCGCCGCCGTGCTTGTTTTTCGTCCTCGTCTTGATGGCGGTGGAGAGGTTGCCGCCGACGTAGGTGCCGTAGACCACCTTGTCGTTCATGTCCACGACCAGCACGTCGTTCTCCTGCAGGCACTCGATGGACCACTGATTGAAGAACCCTTTGAAGCCCTTCTCCTCTCTGCCGTGCCGCAGCATGTTCATGTGGACGTCGGGGCGGGTGGGTACCATGACGGCGGTCAGCGCGCGGCCGATCAGGTAGCGGCCGTCGTTATGCACCATCTTCATGTCGCCGTTGAACTGGTAGCGGTAGCCCCGCTTGTGGAGCACGTTCCAGGCTTCTTCGGTCTTGATCTTCGTGAAGCGCTCCAGGATGGAGTCCGGCACCTTGGGCCGCCCGTCCTCGTAACGCTCGCCTTTCCAGTCCTGGGTCATCAGGATCAGGTCTTCACGGGGAGTGATGAATTCCATGGGTTCTCCTTTCTTCTTTCTTCTGCTTTCCTGAAATGTGACGGCTCACAGGACCTTACATCCATTCGTAAAACCACCGGCTTCGCCGGTGACGATGCTTCGCATCGTTGCGTTTTACTCATTGAGGCAAGGTACCTGCTTCGCAGGCCTGCTCTGCACGCAGAAGCAATTGTTTTCGCTCAAGTGCGCACAATTGCTTTTGCGCGCAGACCGTCTGTGAGACGGCACACGATTATTTCAACATCGATCCGTTATCAATTCGTAAACAGGAACCATTGATCCGCGCGGCGGCGTCGGAGATGAAGAAGAGCACCGCAGCGCTGATCTCGGAGGGATCCAGGAGGCCGTTGGCCAGCCGCTTGTAGGCGAAGAGCGGCGGGTAGGCGAGCTCCTTCGCCGTGATGGTGCTGGGCGGATTGCCCGACTTCTCGCCGATCTCCACCGCGCCCGGCTCGATGGCGTTCACCGTGATTTCATATGGCACCATCTCCAGCGCCAGCTCGCGGGTCAGCATGCGGATGCCGCCCTTGGTCATCGCGTAGCCGGGATCGAAGGTGGTGGGGCGCTTGCTGTGCACCGAGGAGATGTTGACGATGCGGCCCCAGTTCTGTGCGCACATGTGGGGCAGGGCCAGGCGGCTCATCATCGTGTAGCCTCTGAGGTTCACCCGCAGGATCCGGCGAAGCCTTGTCACGTCGTAGCGGTCAAACGGGAGGTTCAGCTGCATCGCGGCGTTGTTGACGAGGATGTCGATGCCGGGGCGGCTGTTCGCCTCAGCTGCGGCGCTGGCAGGGGCCGGCACCGGGGTCCCGTCCGTACCGGTCCGCCCGGCGAAGAAATCTTCTGCCGCTCTGAACAGCGCCTCGGCACCGCCGTCGGAGAGGAGATCGCCGCGGATGAGTGTGCACCGGGCCCCGGTGGATTCGGTGACGGCCTGTACGCGGGCGTAGACCTGCCTTGCGTTCGCCTCGCTGCTGTTGTAGTGAACGACGACGTTCGCGCCCTGCTCCGCGGCTCTAAGCACGATGTCGCTGCCGATGCCTTTGCCGGAGCCGGTGACGAGCACGTTCTTCCCGCGCAGGTACATCGCGCCGGGAAGCACCGCCTGCCGGCGGTCCGGATCGCCGATGACGCTGGCGAAGGAGAGCGGCTTCGTTTCCGCCTCCGGGAGGCCCTCCGCCTCTCTGCGCCGGTATTCCCGGATGTTGGCCGCAGCGTCCATGTAGTGGAGCGTGAGCGCCCCGTCGGCGCGAAGGCCGATGCCGTTCACATAGCGGCTCGCGCCGGAGAGGAGGAAGGCGGCGATCTCCGCGATATCCTCCGGCGTGCCGACATGGCCGTCCGGAATCTTGTATGCGTAGCCCTGGTAGAAGTTCGTCACCGGGCTCTCAAAGAGCACGTCCTCGCCGCCCATGGCGCCCGCCTCGAGGAGGTTCGTCCGCACGCCCCACTGCCCGTAGTACAGCGCGCATTCCCGGACCATGTTCTGCAGCGCGCCCATGTAGAAGCTGTAGAGCGGGGCGGCGCCGTTCGGCTTCTCGTCGTGGATGGAGCCGAGGAAGCACATGGCTGATCCGGTAAAGCTGCGCACGTGACCGGCCGCGTCCTCCCGGGCGTGACACCACTCCCCATACGTCTGCGCGGTGACGAAGGCGGCGGAGATGTCCCGGTCGATGAGGGTGTTCAGATCTTCCTCCGTGAGCGCGGCGACGGGCCTTACGACCGGCGCGGGCACGAGGTTGTAGAAGAGCCCGTCCACCGCGCCGTGCTTCGCGGCGATGCGCTCAAGCAGCTCCCGGACCGCGTCCGGATCGGCGTAATCGGTGCTTTCCGGAGAGCCATCTGCAACGATGGCTCCCCGGGATGTGAGAAGCGAGGACGCGGCGCGCCCGATGGGCGTGCCGCTATCCGTGATCAGAATAACTTTACCTGATAATGAGTTGTTCATGTGACGCCTCGATCTGCCGCCCGCATGCCTCAGCGCATGATGCGGCGGCTGTCGTCAATCTGCGGCCCGTCAGTATTGCTGGCCAGGAACCTATGGAACGGCTTCGCCTACGACCAGATCCGGTCGTGCACGTACCGGGTGTTCCACGCGTCGGTGGATTCCCAGATGCCGGGGACGGCCGGATGCAGGTGCTCCGCGATGACCTCGTCGTTTAAGGACTCGATGCCTAAGCCCGGTGCGTCGGAGAGGGTGATGAAGCCGTGATCCACGATGGGCTTCGCCGGGCCCTCCACCAGGTCGTTCCACCACGGCACGTCGAAGGAGTGGAACTCCTGGGCCAGGAGGTTGACGCTGGCGATGCCGACATGGGCCGCCGCCAGCGCGGCGATCGGGGTCTCCGCCATGTGGACGGCCATGGCGACGTGGTATTCGTCAGCCAGATCCGCCGTCTTCTTCAGCTCGCCGATACCGCCGACGGTGAGGATATCCGGGTGGATCACCTGGACGCCGCCGGATTCCAGGAGCGGCTTGAAATTCTCGTGGAGGTAGATGTCCTCGCCGGTGCAGACCGGAATCTGAATTGACTGCTGCAGCAGGCGGTACTGGTCCGTGTACATCCACGGGACCGCGTCCTCCATCCAGGCGATGTTGAACTTCTCGATCCGCCTGCCCAGCTTGATGGCCTCGTTCACGCCGATGTGGCCCAGATGGTCGATAGCCAGCGGGACCTCATAGCCGATGACCGAGCGCACGTCCGCGCAGTACTGCTCGAGCCAGTCGAGACCCTTCTCGGTGATCTGGATCGCGGTGTAGGGGTGTTCGATGGTGTTTAAGCGCTCCCGGCGGTGCGCCTCGTAGCGCTCCTCGATGGTGCCGTCGTAGCCGCCGACGCCGTGGACGGATTTAAGCTGCTCCACGAAACCCAGCGGTGCGGAGAGCGCGCCGGGGACGTCGTAGATAAGGTCGATGCCTAAGTCCATCTTTAAGAAGGTGAAGCCGGCGTCGAGTCTGGCCTGCAGGGCTGCGCCCATCCGCTTGCCGTCCGGTTTGCCGTCGATGTCGGTGTCGCAGTAGACGCGCACCTTGTCCCGGTGCTTCCCGCCCAGCATCTGGTAGATCGGCACGCCGTAGGCTTTGGCGGCGATGTCCCAGAGGGCGATCTCCACCGCACTCACGCCGCCGGCGCCGCGGGCGTGGGTGCCCAGCTGCCTTATCTTGCGGAAGATCCGGTCGATCTCGCAGGGGTTCTCTCCCAGGAGCCTGGCCTTCAGCATCAGCGCGTAGTCCTTGTAGGACCAGTCGCGCACCTCGCCGTAGCCGGTGATGCCCTGGTTTGTCTCCAGTTTTAACATGATGCAGTGCATGGGCGCGCCGGAGATGTCTGCGATCTTCATGTCGGTGATGCGCAGATCCGAGGGGCGGGACGCGGTGTTCACGTGGGCGAGGGCTTCGGTGTAATCTGTACTCATGTCTCCTCCGGTGAATAGTGGGGCGTTTCCCTGCGGTCCGCCATGAGACAGAGAGCGCCTGAGAACCGCCGTGCGCGGCAAATCCTGATAGAGACCTGCCGCAGGTAATGACTGTGGTGCATGCTGACAGGGGTGAACGCGGCGGTCCGAAGACGATGCCGCACGGTACGGCATGCCCGGATTCCGATGCCCGGGACATACCCAGGTAAAACTATAGTCTCTTCCTTCGCCGTCTTCCATCCGCCGGCAGTCGAAAGCTGTCACTTACGCGCTCATTGCGGCAGGTGCGGACGGGCCGGCCCGCCGCTTTGACTAACAAAAAAAAGAGCGAATAACACAAAACAATTCACCGCGCCTTTCCATGGGCGCCCCGGCCCGGGACAAAACGCCGGAATCGGGCGGCAATTTGGCCGGATGACAGCCGGATTCATGTCGGAATCCGGTCAGAATTGTCCTTCTCTTCATAAGACAAGCCGCGCGTTTTGGAATATAATTATTGGGTCAGCGTCCTGCGGCGCGGACAGTTGGTGTGTCGAAATACCCCTCTCACCGGTCGATCGTATGGTTTGGCTCGTCCTTGTCCTCCTCATACTGCTGGTATTCTCCGTCGCCGCGGAAATCCTCATTATGCGCCGCTACCGCAGGGAGGTGCTCGCGCCGATGCGCGCCTTCGCGGACGCGCTGGAGTCGGAGGACATCTCGATGTGGCTGCACGACGACGGCGAGAACCGCCTGCTGGAGCTGACGGCGAGGGACGAGGAGTATCACCGGCTGCTGCGCCGTATTCAGGGGGCCCGGATCGCGCTCTACGAGCAGGAGCTTTCAAGGCAGCGCACGGAGGTGGAATCCCTCCAGCTCCAGGTGCGGCCTCATTTCTACATCAGCTGCTTAAATCTCATTCATCAGTTCGCGGACGAGGCCGGGGAGACGGAGGTGGTCTCCTTAACGGAGAAGCTCTCCGACTACATGCGCGCCGTCCTCTCCCTGGCGGAGCGCACCACCGTCCGGTCGGAGCTGCGGATGATCCGCGACTACGCGGATATCCAGGTCATGCGCTACGGCGAAGCCAATCTGCGGATCGATATCCAGGCGGACGAGGACTTATACGACGCGCCCATCCCGCCGCTGATCTTCTACAACTTCTTCGAGAACGCGGTCCTGCATGCCGTGACGCCGGGGTCCCCCACGGAGATCAGCGTCTACGTGACCTCCGAAGCGATCGCCGGGGAGCGGCGGATCTACGCGGTGATCTCGGACACCGGGCCGGGCTTCCCGGCGGCGGTGCTCGCGTCCGCCGAAAAGGCGCAGCCGGTCCTTGTGGGCGGGGAGAAGCACATCGGCATCAGCACGACGATCCGGTGCCTGAAGAACCTTTACGGCGACCGGGCGGACGTCCGGCTCTCCAACATGGCGGAGGGGTACGGCGCCATCGTGGAGATCTCACTGCCGTTTGAGGAGACGCGTCCGGACGGCACTGGCTCCGCGAAAGACGCCTCGGACGCGGAGGCGGCCGGAGCGGGAGTGCCGGGCTTCCCGGCGTCCGGGACGGGCCGGGCGGAAGGACAATCATGATTTCACTTCTCTTTGTGGACGACGACGTGCTCTTTGTGGAGCGCACGACCCGGGCGGTGCACTTCGACGCCATCGGCATCGATACGGTGCTCACGGCGCACTCGATGCTGCAGGCGCTGGAGATTATGGAGAAAGCGCCTGTCGACATCCTGCTGGCGGACATCGAGATGCCCCAGGGCAGCGGGCTCGAGCTCTTAACCGAGGTGCGCGCGCGGGGGTATGACACGGAGTGCATCTTCCTCAGCAGCTATGCCCAGTTCTCCTATGCCCAGATGGCGATCTCGCTGGGCAGCATCAACTATCTCTTAAAGCCCATCGCCATCGGCGTGCTGGAGGCGGAGCTTGCCCGCGCGGCCGAGTCCGTCCGGCAGCGCCGCAGCACGCTGGACACGCCGGAGACGCCGGCCCTCTTCTGGGAGTCGCTTCTCTTCAGTGACGCGCGGCCCGGCGCGGAGGCAGCGCCCTCTTTGTCCGGGGCCGCAGATCCCTCTTCGGAGGCGGCACCGTCTTTGTCCGGGGCCGCAGACCCGTCTTCGGAGGCGTCACCGTCTTCGGCCGCAGCATCCGCGTCGGCCGCAGAACCGGCGTTCGTCGCCGCCCATTCAGAACCGGGAGACGCAGCGGCGGAGGGAACGGCGGATCTGTCCGGCATGGCGTATGTGCCCGGGGCGCCGGCCCGGCTGATCCTGCTGCGCCTTGTTCCCGCCGGCACCCGGCTTCCCGACCCTTCCCTCACCAAACTGGCGACCCAGAACGTGGCTGCCGGTCTTATCGAGGGCCGTCCGGAGCAGCTCCTCGCCGTGGTGACGGAGGGGACGGATCAGTGGATCGCCCTGCGGCTTAGCGAAGTGTCGGAATGGGCCGACAACCAAAACGGGGGGGTCGTTTCAGCGGCGGTTTCGCATCTTGCGGAGGCACTGGGCTGCCCGGTCTGCCTCTATGTCTCCGCGGCGGGCACCGAGGGCGAGCTGCCCGCCCTGCGGCAGCGCCTCCTGCGGCTGGCCGGGACCTTCGTTCCGGCGGACAGGCCGTACATTATAGAATCCGGCGCGGACAGACGGATGCAGCCCTACCCGGTCTTCCCCTGGGCGGAATGGCGCAGCCGGATCCTGTCGGCGGACCAGATCAGGGCGGTGCATCAGGAGCTCGTATCGGCGCTGCACACTCTCTCGAAGGATGGCTATCTCCTCTCGGAGAACCTTGGCCTTTTCCGCGGGGATCTCATGCAGCTCATCTATCACTATTTCGACCGCAAGGATCTGGCCGTCAACGTGGTCTTCGATCCGCCGGAGATGGACGTCTATTATAAAGAAGCGGTGCGGTCCATGCAGGCCATGGAGGCCTTCCTCTCCTGGCTCTTCGACCGCCTTTTCGGCCTCACACAGCAGGACAACAAGTACGACACCATTGTGAATCGGCTGCGGCTCTACATCGACGAGCACCTCTCCGAGGAGCTCTCCCGGGAGACGCTGGCCTCGACCGTCTATCTCTCCGAGGACTACATGTCCAAGATCTTCTCCCGGATCACCGGCACCTCCCTCATGACCTACATCTCGGACCGGCGCATGGAGCGGGCGAAGGAGTATCTTGTCGCCACGGACGACCCGGTGAGCCGCATCGCGCTGTCGGTGGGCTTCACCAATTTCTCGTACTTCAGCAAGATGTTCCGGTCCTATACCGGGTACACGCCGAATGAATTCCGCAGCCGGTTAAGAAGAGAGGGGTAATCCGGCGCGGCCGGCTGAATTGTTCAGGTTGTACGAACTGGCGTGAATGAAGCGAGGAAAAGACCTTTAGAGCGAAAAACAGAACGAATTGTACACATATAGCAGATTGCACAATTCCGAGGCGCGGAGGCGCAGTTTGCATAACAAAACAGCGCAGAAATAACAAAATTACGACCTGAAATCCCGGAAAAGCGGCGAAAGCTTTTCGGGATTTTGTTAGTTCTGCACAAGGAGATTGCAGAATCCGCCGCTTTTGTCGGGTAAAATTGAAAATGTGCTGACATGCGGAAACGAGTTTTCGTCTGATCGAGGTAATCTGATGAGAGAAATGATCTACGACCCCCATCCCGCGCCGGTGCCCGAGCCGCTCTTCGCGCTCGGATCGGTCGACGAGCTGGAGAAGTCGCCCATCTATCAGCTGGAAGTGAACGGCCGTCCGGAGACGGTCTATCACACGGATGTCTTTGACTACGCGCCGGTCGTCGCGGACGATCCCGCGGCGGGCATTGAGGTGCGCCTCACGGTCGGAAAGCCTTTCGACGAAGTCGTCGTGCGCCCTTCGGTGCGCGGCATTGTCCCGGCACGCGACGGGAACGTCCTCACGTTCACCGTGTACGAGTGGCAGAAGCTGACCGTCGAGCTGGACGGGGACAAGCAGACGCCCCTCTTCCTCTTCCTGCAGAAGCGCTATCCGAAGCCGGAAAACGCCACGCATGTCTACGAGAAGGGACACATCTACAACGTCGGCACTTTAGAGCTCCACGAGAACGACGTGGTCTATCTGGAGGAGGGCGCGGTCGTCCTGGGCAAGGTCCGGGCGGATCACGCCGACCACATCACCATCGTCGGCAACGGCATCATCAACGGATCGCCCTGGCATCTGCCGGAGAGCAACGCGCACTGCTTCTTCCTGTATTTCACGTGGTGCAACCACCTGACCCTGGAAGGCTTTACGGCGGTGGACGGCCCCAGCTGGCACCTGGTGCCGGCGGCCTGCGATTTCGTGACGGTGCGGGACGTGAACGTGATGAGCCGCGAGGTGACCGGCGACGGCATCGACATCACGAGCTGCCAGCACGTCGTGGTGGAGGACTCCTTCTTCCGCGCGGCGGACGACTGTGTCTGCATCAAGGCCCACGGGCTCATCGGCGACAAGTCCACGGTGCGCAACGTCGAGGACGTATGGGTGCGCCGCTGCGTCATCTGGGACGCGGAGCCGGGCAACGGCATCGAGATCGGCTACGGGCTTTGCTGCTTCGAGATTAAGGACCTGCACTTTGAGGACTGTGACATCGTCCACTGCGAGTACGAGGGCAACATGGGCGGCGCCTGCATGTCGATCCATCTGGCGGACTCGGCGTACATTCATGATATTTACTACGACAACATCCGCGTGGAGCAGGCGGAGCAGAAGCTCTTCGACATCAAGGTCCTGGACTGCAAGTACACGATGGAAACCCGCAAGGGCAGGGTCGAGGACATTTACTTCAGCAACATCAGGGTCTTAAACGGCGCGTTCCCGGTCTCCTTAATCCGCGGCTACGAGCTCTCCCACACCGAGAGCCGCCCCGTGAACATCCGCTTCGACAACATCGAGATTCTGGGACACCGCTGCACCGACGTGCTGGACATGCACATGGTGGTGGAGCTGGCTCACGACATCTATGTGGACGGCGTAAGGAACTGTATTCGCCGGAAATTCTAAGAGATAAAACGCGTTGCTGCGTGCTTCGCACGAGCTTCGCGCCGCCGCAATGCTGTTCATCCTGGGTAACACGTCTGCTGCGTCAGAGGGCAGATCGTAATAAAGGGAGTCGCGGGGCACAGGGCATGCGTGCCCGCCCCGCGGATCCCGGTCACCAATCATAAGGAGGAAACAGATGAAAAAGAGAGTGTTGGCGCTGATCTCCGCGTCGGTACTGGCAGCGTCCCTGCTGGCAGGCTGCGCGACGACCACCACCACGACCACTTCCTCAACGACAGCTGCCGTTGAGGAAGCGGCGGAGGAAGTCGCCGAGGCCGCTGAGGAAGAGGTCGCCGAGGCGGTCGAGGAGACCGCGGAAGAGGCCGTCGAGGCGGTTGCTTCCACCGGTGTGACGATCGACTTCATGCATGACTGGCCGGAGTACACCGAAGAGTTCCAGAAGATGGCGGACGACTTCGAGGCCGAGACCGGCATCCACGTCGAGATCCAGATCATCACCTGGGACGTCTTAACCAAGACCCTCCTCACCGATTTCGCATCGGGCGAGGTTCCGGACGTGGCCTGCTGCTGGTCCAACCAGATGGGCGCCTTCAACGCGCTCGGCGCAGTCTATGATCTGGCGGACTACATGGACGAGAACGACGGCGAGTGGAGAAATTCCCTCATGAAGGCCGGTCTTGATCTCGGCTCCGTCAACGGACAGGTCTTCGCGGTGCCTTATCGCACGACCCAGACCGTCATTGCTTACAACAAGACCATCTTCGACGAGAACGGCTGGAGCGCACCGGCTTCCTTAGAGGAGTTCGAGGCGATGATGCAGGAAATGGTCGACGCGGGTTATACCCCTCTTATCGCCCCCGGTATGCCGAACGGCTTCCAGATCTCAGCGATCTGCGGCACCTTTGCCGAGCAGAACCTGATGACGGACGGCATCTTAAAGAGAGCCGACTACTTAAGCGGCCACTACACCGAGATCGGCGAGCAGTGGGCAGAGGCCGGCGCGAAGCTGCGCGACTGGTATGACAAGGGCTACATCATTGCCGACGCGCTTGCGTTAGAGCGTGAGGAGGCGACCGCCCTGTTCTACACCCAGAAGGGTCTCATGAGCTTTGTCAACAACAACGAGCTGGATCCCATCGAGAAGAATACGGCTGAGGCGGGCTTCGAGGTCGGCTTCTTCAGCTTCCCGGTTCCGGAAGGCATGGAGAACTTCCTCTACAACTTCGGCGTCGATGCGTTCATGGTCTACAGCGGCACCGAGCATCCGGACGAGGCTGCGGCATGGCTGAAGTACATCACCAGCGACGCTGTCCAGCAGGAGTTCGGCAACAGCACCAAGTCCATCATGGGTAATGTGAACTGCGTCTACGACGACGATCTGCAGAACCAGCTGGCGGACATCTTCGCGAGCGCGAGCAGCTATCGCATCAACTATGATTACAACGACGGCATCGGCACCAAGATGGGCGACGCGGTTGCGGAGTTCATGGCGGATCCCGACATCACCCCCGAGGAGTTCGGCGCAACCATCCAGGCGATCCGCGAGGAAGCGCTGGAGAACTACGAGGAATAATCTGCAAGGGTATGTTGCCTGTTCCGGACGGAACGGGCGGCGCCTCACCTGATGAAGGAAAAGGCGCTTCGTGGTGCCTGACAGAAGATACGATTTCCTAATACTCTGACAAAGGATCACGGGGCGGGCACAGGCAGCTGTGCTTCGCCCCGTTCTTTACGGAAACCCGTCATCCCACGTCTGATTCTCCGGAACCGCTCCGGTGAACCGCCGGACGGTTATCCGCTACTTCCAGGGAGACCGCGTATGAACTATCGCAGCAAACGCAAGCTCATGGGGTATGTGTTCCTCTTGCCCTCCTTCTTTTTCCTGGCCTGCTTCCTGCTCTACCCGTTCTGCAAATCCGTGGTGATGAGCTTCACCAACTGGAACGGGATGAAGGATACCTATAAGTTCGTCGGCCTGCAGAACTACATTGACCTCTTCAACAACAAGAATTACTGGGCGGCCATCAAGATCAACCTGAAATTCGCCGTGATTTCCACGGCCATTCAGACCTTCCTGGGCTATCTCCTGGCCTACGCCGTCTACAACATGACCCGCCGCTGGCAGGCCTTCTACAAGGTGGCGCTCTACATCCCCGTTATCCTGCCCGCCTCTGTCATCGCGGTCATGTGGAAGTTCCTCCTTGGCGCGCAGACCGGTCTTGTGAACACGGTCTTACGCAGCATCGGTCTCGGAAACCTGGCGCACGGCTGGGTCGGTGAGAAGGCGACGGCCTTAGGAACCATTATCTTCGTCAATACCTGGCAATACATTGGCTTTACGATGGTGCTGTTCTATATAGCGATGCAGAACATCTCCACGGAGGTGCTGGAGTCGGCGGAGGTGGACGGTGCCAACAAGTGGCACAAGCTGATCTACTTCTTCGTCCCCATGACCGTGGGCACGACGGAGACCAACGTCATCCTCTCTATCACCGGCGGCATGAAGAGTTTTGCCCTCTTCTACATGCTGACCGGCGGCGGCCCGGGCAAGACGACCAAGGTGGTCTCGATGCTGATCTACGAGACGGCCTTCACCGAGTTCAAGTTCAACAAGGCGCTGGCCATGGCGGCGGTGCTGTTCGTGATCATTCTCATCCTGACCGTGATTTCCCGCTACATCGGCGCGAAGTACAACTACGAGAATGACGACGGCAGAGGCAGGACGAAGGGAGGCGCGAGATGAAGCCGGACAGAAAGAAGAGATACAAGAGCCTTCCGCTCATGGTCTTAAGCCAGATCGTGCTCATCGCGCTGGCGGTGCTGATCATTTATCCGCTGTTCTTCGTCCTCATGACGTCGTTCAAGTCCAACTACGACGTGTTGGTGAACCCCTTCGGGATCAAAACTTTCCAGCCCGAGAACTACGTCCAGGCGTGGCGGATCGGTATGATCGGCAAGTTCTTCATGAACTCGGTCATCACGACGGCGATCACGCTGGCGATCCAGATGGTGGTCATCGTCATGGCCTCCTACGCCTTCGGCAAGTTAAAGCCCTGGGGCAGCCCGGTGCTGGAGATCGTCTACATGTTCGGCCTCTTCGTGACCAGTGAGATGATCACGATCCCGAATTTCGTGACCTTGAAGGCCTGGGGTCTCGGCGGCACGAGGGCCTCGCTGATCCTGCCGTATGTCACCAACGGCCTCGCGATGGCGACCTTCATCATGACTGCCTTCGTGAAGAGCCTGCCGACCGAGCTGGACGAGGCTGCGATGATCGACGGCGCGAGCATCCTGGACAACCTCATCAAGATCACGCTCCCGCTCATGAAGCCCGTCATCGCGACGGTGACGATCTTCAACTTCCAGGGCGTCTGGAGCGAGTTCTACTGGGCCCTGATCGAGGTGAAGAAGGACGCGCTGAAGACCCTGCCTTTGGGCCTCATGAATTTCCAGTCTCAGTACAATTCCGAGTACGGCATCCTCTGCGCCGGCCTGATGATCGCGACCCTGCCGGTACTGCTGCTGTACCTGCGCTGCTCCTCCTACTTCATCGGCGGCATGACCGCCGGTGCGGTTAAGGGATGAGTTTTGCATCAGCAAAACTCATCCCGTCATGGGCGGCGCTATAGTCACATAGTGCCGATATGATTCTAACTACCCCCACTCTCCGCGCGGAGTTCATACAGAATGCCTTCGAGGGCTGCCGCTTCGACAACACCGGGCTCATCCGCCAGGTGTGGTACACCGCGCCCGGCGGACAGGAGACGCCCTTCCTCACGGAGGAGAGCCTCGTCCCCGGCTTCGGTACCGGCGGCATGGGGCTCGCGTGCGAGTTCGGCATCGAGAACCCGCCGGGCTACGATGACGCGGAGCCGGGGGAGCTGTTCCTGAAGATCGGCGTCGGGTGGCTTCGCCGTCCGGATGAGTACCACTACCGCTTTCCGCGCGCCTACGAGATCGTTGACCGCGGAAGCCTGTCCACGGAGATCCGGACCGTGTCGGAGAACGCCACCGAGATTCAGACGCGCTGGGATTCCGGGGTGCACCGGGGGTACGGCTGCGTCTATACGAAGACCTACCGGATCGAAGGCAATACCGTCACCACGGACTGCGCGCTCTCCAACACCGGGGACCGGGCGCTCTGGAATTACGAGTACGCCCACAACTTCTTCTCCATCGGGGAGACGCCGGTCGAGGAAGGGGCGTATCATCTTACGACGGATGATCCGGCCTTCGACACCCGGAGCCGGTGCGAGTTCATCGATTACGATCACTTCCCGTCCTACTTCAGCACCTATGTGGGCCGCACCTGCGAGAAGGTGCGCAGGTGGACGCTGAAGCGGAACGCGGATGGCCTCTCCGTCTCCGAAACCGTCGATTTCACGCCGGTGAGGGTGGCGGTCTGGTCCATGCCGCACGTCATCTCCTGCGAGGTGTTCCACGAATTTACGCTCGCACCCGAGGAGAGGCACACCTGGCAGCGCGTGTATACCTTCGGAGAACAGGGGTAAAACCGAGCCTGGCTTCGGAGACGTTCACGCGGCACCGCAGGCCGTTCGTCCCGCAGACGAACGGCTGTAAGAGGTTTATCCATGAGCAACAAGCGCCGCAGCGGTATTCTGCTGCCGATCTCCTGCCTGCCGTCCCCGCACGGCATCGGCTGCTTCTCCAGAGAAGCCTATGAGTTTGTGGATTTCCTGGCTTCGGCCGGGCAGTCGTACTGGCAGATTCTGCCTCTGGGCCCCACCGGGTACGGGGACTCGCCCTACCAGTCCTTCTCGACCTACGCCGGCAATCCCTACTTCATCGATCTTACCGAGTTCGTCGAGCGGGGATGGCTGTCCATGGAAGAGGTGGATGCCGCGGACATGGATGCGGCTGCAGATGCGGACGCATTGCGTGAGGATATCGGCGGCGCGGATCCCGGCGCATCCCGCTATGTCGATTACGGCTGGCTGTATACGCACCGCTTCGATCTCCTGAGAGCGGCCTATCATGCCAGCAGGTCAGGCATTGATTCTCCGCCGGCAAGTCCGGCAGAGAACGCAGCCGCAGCTGCGGCAAAGGATTCCGTTGATGGTGCCGCATCTGCCGACCCGGCGCTGACAGCTGATTTCGCCGATTGGTGCGAAGCCAACGCCTGGTGGCTGGAGGACTACGCCCTCTATACCGCGGTGAAGGACAGACTCGGCGGCATCAGCCTCATGGAGTGGCCGGAACCGGTGCGCCGGAGAGATCCGGCCGTACTGGAAGAATACCGCTCGTCGCTGGCCGACGAGCTGCAGTTCGTCCGGTTCTGCCAGTATTTCTTCGACCGGCAGTGGCGCGCGCTGAAGACTTACGCCAACGACAGGGGCATCGAGATCATCGGGGATCTGCCCATCTACGTCGCCCTGGACAGCGCCGATACCTGGGCCAACCCCGAACTCTTCCAGCTCGATGATGCGGGCGTGCCGACCGCGGTCGCCGGCTGTCCGCCGGACGCGTTCGCAGCCACCGGCCAGCTGTGGGGCAACCCGCTCTACCGCTGGGACTACCACAGATCGACCGGGTACGACTGGTGGATGAAGCGCCTTACGCACTGCCTCATCCGGTACGACGTCGTGCGGATCGACCACTTCCGGGGATTTGATGAGTTTTATTCCATCCCCTGGGGCGACCCCACCGCGGAATTCGGCCACTGGGAGCCCGGTCCCGGCTACGATTTCATCGGGGCCGTGAAGGAGGCCATTCCCGGCGGCCGCATCATCGCCGAGGACCTCGGGTACCTCACGCCGACCGTGATCGGGCTGCTTAAGAAGAGCGGCTTCCCCGGCATGAAGGTGCTGCAGTTCGCCTTCGACTCGAGAGAGGAGAGTGACTACCTGCCGCACAACTACACCGCCAATTCCGTGGTCTACACCGGCACCCACGACAACGAGACCATGCGCGGCTGGTGTGATACCGTAAACCGCACCGACTACGCCTACGCGCGCCGCTACCTTGGGTACATCCCCGAAGAACGCCCCGAGACCGCCTTCATCCGCGCCGCCCTCATGAGCGTCTCCGACACCTGCGTCATCCCCCTGCAGGACTACCTGGGGCTCGGCCACGAGGCCCGCATCAACACCCCCTCCACCGTCGGCGGCAACTGGACCTGGCGCCTGTTACCGGGGGAGTGCACAGACGAATTGGCAGAAGAAATCAAGACCTTGTCCGCACTATACGGCAGGACAGTGTAAAGTTTCATCAACAGTATTACTTCATTATTGGACAACGTAAGGACTTCACCGCAGCACCCACCCCTGTGCCCTCCAGCGAGCGGTACAGGCCAAACCCGCCGCAGGGCGGTTTGGCCAACCTGTCGGTAACCTGACCAAGCAGCGGTGTGAGGGCCAGCAGGGGTGGGTGACGGTGAAAGCCGTATTCAGTCAAGAAAGTGAGGCAACCCCATGGCAACCCGCACCATGCCCTGGTACCAATTCGCACCGGGCACCTACGAAATCGACGAATTTGACTGCAGTTCCATTTTCCTCCTGGTGGGCACCGAGCGCGCCCTCCTCCTGGACACCGGCATCGGCATCGGCGACCTCAAAGGCCTCGTCGAGTCCATCACCGACAAGCCCTACGACGTCGCCTGCACCCATGGGCACATGGACCACGTCGGCGGCTCCTTCTGGTTCGACAGGATCTACTTAAACGAGAAGGACTGGGACGCCTTCCCCTTCGACGGAGAGATCAACGGCCGGAAGAACTACGCCCGCATGATCCAGGAGCGCGAGCACAAGCACTACAGCTACGACGTCGACGCCGATATCCTCCCCTGGCCGAAGAAGGCCGAGCGGCTGCCCCTCGTGGACGGACAGCAGTTTGATCTGGGCGGCGGGAGGATCGTCACCGCATGGGCCTGCCCGGGACATACCCCCGGCGAGTTCGTCTTCATCGACAGCGCGACCCGCATTCTCTTCTCCGGCGACGCGGTGAACAACAACCTCGGCTACTGGACGCACCGCGGTGACGCCAATTTCGTCAGCGTCGAGACCGCCGGCCGGGCGCTGCGCCGGATCGTGGAGATGGGCGATCAGTACGACAAGGTCTACAATTTCCACCACGACTACCGCGGCTTCGGCTCGCCGCTGGCGGACTACGTCCTGCCGCACGCCTTAAAGTACTGCGAGGACCTGGTGGCCGGACGCGCCAACATCATGACGCTGCCGGATCCCCTCTCCGGGATCCACGGCAAGCCCACCATGGACGTGGTCTCCGACGACGGGAAGAGCTGGGTCTGCTACAACGAGGACGGGATCTTCGACTGAGCCGGGATTCATCCCCGCGGAGACAGTACAATAATTCAAGCGTCAAAAAGCCGATATGGCGTTCGCGCTTCCACGAAAACCGGGCGGCCATATTGACGCCCGTATCATACAATGCTTTTCGGATCGGATGGACAGGCACTGTTTTCATCCGATCTCTGCGAGAAGAACCAATCCGCCGGAACCGGCAGCCGGTTCCGGCAGCGGCGGCCGGCACTGAACCGAAGCAGCGCCCGGTCTGCGGGAGAAGCGTGAAGGGTCACAAATCAAGGAGTGCACAGCGATGACCACAGTCGATACCACCGGAAAACTGTACTACGCGCCGGATATGGCCGGGGACCCGCTGAAGGTCGAGAAAGGCTGGTCCCATTTCAATGCCGCAGGACAGAAGGACTTTCTAAGCCGGATGACCGGGTACGAGACGACAGACGATACCCTGCGGGTAACCGCCGCCACCTTCCGAGGCAGCAGTGCGGAAGTGCGCCTGCAGTTTGTCTCCGGGACGGCGATCCGCTTCCGGATGATTCCCGACGCTTCGCTTACGGACGGAACCGCCCCGGACACAGCGGAGAACGCACAGGATGCCGGTTCGGAAGACCGCCCTGCGGGCGCGCCTGGCTTCGATCAGACGCAGACCCGGATCCCCGGCAGCAACCCTGTCTTCGATTTCCCTCCCTGCCCGTTTACGGTCAGGGAGGAGGAGGACTTCTTTGTCGCACAGACGCCGCGCCTGCAGGTGCGCCTGCGCAAGTGCCCATGGGAGATGACGGTACTCCTGGACGGGGAGGAGATCGTCCGGGAGCAGATAAAGGACCACAACGTCGACCAGAAGTACAAGGCGGTTCCGGTGGGCTTCACCCGGGACGCGGACGGGCGGGTGACCGACGTCTTCGAGACGCTGTACATGCACGCGGACGAGGACTATTACGGTTTCGGCGAGAAGTTCACGGACTTAAACAAGCGCGGGCAGAAGGTCACGGTCTGGCAGCGGGACGCCCAGTCCACCAATTCCGACGTCTCCTACAAGGGCATGCCGTATTACATGAGCAGCTACGGCTACGCGCTCCTTGTGAACACCTACACCCGCACCCACTTCAACATGGGCGCGAGCTCCGCGGTAAGTGCCGTTGCGGAGGCAGAGGACCCGGTGCTGGACTACTATCTCTTCTGCAACCGGAGCTATAAAGGCCTTCTGACCGACTACACCGCGCTCTCCGGGCGCTCCGCCATGATCCCGAAGTGGGCCTTCGGCTTCTGGATGTCCAGGATGAGCTACCGGACCCGGGCGGAAGTGGAGGAGATCGTCACCCAGATGGCCGATTTCGGCATGTCTGTCGACGTCATTCACATCGACGGGTGGATGAACCACCGCGAACTGGAAGAAACGGAGGAAACCGAAGGAGGCACGGGTGCGGCGGAAGAAGCACCTGCGGCCGGCGCCGGTGCTGCGGAACCGATCCCGGCTGCCGACGGCTGCGCACCTGCGCAAAACAATGCAGTGAATCCGGCCGAACTGCGCGGCGACGCGCTGGCGGCCTGGGCGGAGACCTATGGAAACGACCCGCGGGAGCTGCTGAGTTTTGACGAGGAGAGATTCCCGGACCCCGAGGGAATGATCCGGTGGCTTAGAGAGCGCGAAATCCATCTCTCCCTCTGGATGTTCCCGTACGTCACCGCGACGCCGGCCGGCGGCGGGAAGGCGGGGCAGTACGGCGCGCAGTTTATCCGGATGCGGGACCGCGGCTTCCTGGTGAAGAACCGCGACGGGGAGCCGTACGTCTTCTCCCCCGGCGAGGGAGACGCGGGCAGCTTCCGCGTGGCGGCCCTCGACTTCACGAACCCGGAGATGGTCGCGTACCTGAAGGCCAGGGTGCGCCGCCTCATGCGCATGGGCGTGGGCGTCATCAAGACCGACTTCTCCGAAGAGATCCCGGAAGACGCCGTGTTCTGGGACGGCAGCTCCGGCCTTACCGGCCACAACAAGTACACGCTGCTCTACGCGAAGACCATCTACGAGGCCTCCGCGGAGGCAAAACTTGCCATGGGCGAGCGGGCGCTCCTCTGGGGCCGCTCCGGCTACGCGGGCTCCCAGAACTACCCGGCAAACTGGGCCGGGGATTCCTCGGCGGCTTTAAACAACCTCCCGGCCATCCTGAACGGGGGCCTGAGCATCGGGCTCTCCGGCGTCTCGTTCTGGGGCTTCGACATCGGCGGCTTCTATAACTGCGACTACGCCGGCAATCGCGTGGTGCCGGACGATCTTTCCTACATCCGCTCGGTGCAGATGGGGCTCATGAGTCCCCTGTCGCGCAGCCACGGACAGTCCACGCCGAGAGAGCCCTGGGTGTTCTCCGCGGATGTGCAGCAGGCGTTTCTTGCGATCAACAAGTTCCGCTACCGGCTTCTACCGTACCTCTACAGCACGGCCTGGGAGACGGTGCGGGAAGGGCTCCCCATGATGCGGGCGATGCTGCTCGAGTTCCCGGAGGATCGGAACTGCCGGGGCCTCTCCGGTCAGTACATGCTGGGCTCCGCGCTGCTCGCTGCGCCGGTCTTCGACGAGCGGGAGAAGTGGGTCTATCTGCCGGCGGGCTCATGGATTGACCTGACGAGCGGGGAGCGGATCGAGGGACCGGTCTGGACGAAAGCCGCCGGGAACGACCCGTCGGGAGGAAACGCCCGGCGGGCAAAATGCGGCGATGCGGACGACGTTGCGGCGAACGTCTCCGTGCTACCGCCGTGCGCGGGTCAGGCGATCTCCCCTGTTCCGCTGTACTTAAGGGAGAATGCTGTGCTGCCTGTGCTGAAGGAGGCGCCGATGCATGTGCCGGAGGGACGCTTCGGACCGCTGACGCTGGTCTGCAACATCGGATCTCTGATCGCCGGAACAGACCGGGCGCGCCTGTTTGTCCAGCCGTATTACGACGACGGACTGGAGACCGAGATCTGCGCTTCTTCCGAGGGCGGCATGCTCTCTTTGAGCGCGAAGAAAGCCGTGATTGAGGAGGTGCATCTCTATTCCCGGACGCCGGTGAGTCTGGCGCTCGTGAACAAATCGGTTTATCATGGAGTAACGACCGCACAGGGGGCGCTGGTGATGCGCTAGATGATTCCGGACGGGATCCGGCCGCCGGACACCCGGCACCCTCTTGTGCCTGCTCATGTGGAGGGTGCCGGACATGGCTTTTCCGACATGCGTGCGCGCTGTGCCGGGAGAACCCGTTCGGCCGGAGAATCATGCTTACGCTCATCGGCTTCTTTGATTTCATCGGCACCATCGCCTTCGCCGTCGCGGGGGCGCTCACGGGGATCCGCCGCAGGATGGATCTCTTCGGCGTAAATATGCTCGCCATCGCCACCGCCACGGGCGGCGGGATGATCCGGGACATTCTGATCGGGCACTTCCCGCCCGCGATGTTCCGGGATCCCACCTACGTGGCGGTGGCGGCCGTCACGGCCAACGTGGTTTTCGTTCTGGTATGGCGGTACAGCCGGATGCCGAGCCGGCTCCTTCCGGTCTATGACTCGCTCCTCTTCTGGTGCGACACGCTGGGCCTGGCCGCCTTCTCGGTGGGCGGCGTCATGGTGGGCGTGGAAGCGGGCTACGGGGAGAATCTCTTCCTCCTGGCCTTTCTCGGATTTCTCACCGGCGTGGGCGGCGGGCTCCTCAGGGACATGATGGCATGCCGTCTGCCGGATATCTTCGTCAAGCACATCTACGCGCTGGCTGCGCACTTCCTGTGGAACCTCCCCCGGATTCCGGAGCGGGATCCGGCCGCTGCGGCCGAGGCGTCCGCGGGAGAGGCAGCCGGAAGAGTTTTTGCAGCTCCTGGACAGTGCGCGGAGAAGCGCGGCGCAGCCTCCCGGAAGCGTGAAGGCGCATGAGGGCGGCAGGGACACGCGGGGCGGATACCGTCCGGACGGATAATCGAAGACGCGGGACGGACACCGCAGGGCCCGGCAGCCGGAGAATCTTTACCATCCGCACCCGGATGGCGCTGGCGATCGTGCTGACCGTGGCGCTGGTGGAGACGGTGATTCTCTTCCTCACGCTCACGATCTACCGCAATGAGATGCTCCGCTCCAGCGCGCGGCAGACACAGGAGACCGTCGTCCAGCTTGCGCAGAACCTGGACCGCGTCATGGTCGAGACCGAGGAGACGCTCTACTACAACCTGAATGTCGCCTCCCGCAATATTTTCGGCTATGACAGCAGCGGAAAGAGCCTGGACGTCTTCTTCGTGCAGCAGGATATGTCCTACTTCAGGACCTTTCTCAACAAAATACACGGAAAATATTACACTTTATGCTGCTATGACAACTTCCTTATACCACTCCCCGCTGGGGAACATACTTCTCGCCGCGGACAGCGGCGGCCTGACCGGCCTCTGGTTCGAGGGACAGGCCCACTTCGGCGCCACGCTCTCTTCCGGTGACGCGGCTTCGGAGAAACCGCACGGAGAGACGCCCCTGTGCCGCGAAAACGCGGAAGCATTCAGCAACGCTTCCGCAACCAGCAATGCGGAAGCAACCAACAATGCGGAAGCATTGTTTGCCGCCTCCGCCCGATGGCTGGACCTCTATTTCTCCGGAGAGATTCCGGACTTCACGCCGCCCCTTCATCTCCTCGGCACGCCCTTCCAGCTGAGGGTGTGGGCCCTGCTTCAGGACATCCCCTACGGGGAGACCGTGACCTACGGCGGGCTGGCCGCGGCGCTTCACAGCTCCGCCCGGGCCGTCGGCGGGGCGGTCGGCCGCAATCCGGTCTCCGTCATCGTCCCCTGCCACCGCGTGCTCGGCGCGGGAGGCGCGCTCACCGGCTACGCCGGCGGACTCTCCCGCAAAACCGCCCTTCTCGCCCTGGAGAGCCGGAAAACGGCGCGGCGGTAAGACAGGCGATAACCGGACGGGCGGCTGAAGCCGCCTGTCTTGCTCGATGCTCATCAGCCGGCAAATACCCGCCCGCGCGAGCGCAGTGGTCACTTGCCGGCCTTATCGCGCAAAAACCGCCGGAAACACGTTTCATACGTGCTCCCGGCGATTTTACGTTTTTCGCGTTTTCTTAAGTTTTCCCGGGTTTTCTGTAAGCTTTTCCCGAGTTTTCTCTGCGTTTTTCCTGAGTTTTTTCTTAGTTTTCCCCGCGATTACTCATGGCTCACCGTCGAATACCCGATGACCTGGGCAGCGCCGTACTCCTCGAACATCTCGTCGAAGCGCGCCTTCGCGGCCTCCTGATCCTCAGCCACCTCACCGTTGACGGAGTAGGTTGCCTCACCGTCCTCGTCGAAATCCTCGCGGACATCCTCCACGACCACCAGCTCGCCGGCTTCCACGGTGTACCTGGTGATGAAGTGATGGCTCGCGACATAGATCTCGCCGTCCTTAATGGCCAGCGGGGTAGCCGTGCTTCCGGAGCTCACGCTTCCGATATAGGCCGGAACGCCCTCGCTGTCATAGATGAACAGCTCGGAGTCGATCGCCGCCTCGTTTCCGTCGAGGTTGTCGAAGGTTCCCTCCGAAACCAGCAGCACGTCGGCGTCGCCGACGGTCTCGTTGGCATAGCCTCTGCCGTCCTCCAGCTTGTCCACGATCTGCGTGAAGGTCTCGCAGCCCTCGATGTCGGTCGTCATGCCCTCTTCCGCCGCGGCCTCGTCAACCTCGCCGGCGTCAAAGGAATCCAGCACCTCGGAGATCGCGTCGCTCACCGGAATGTCGATCTCATCCTCGCCGCTCCTGTGCGTGAGGATATCGAAAATCAGCGCTCCGCCCTTGTAGTCGATGCCGATGGCGGTCTCCGACAGACCGGAGCCCTCTCCGGAATCCTCAAGGACACGCCAGTAGCCGATGGTGCTCTCATCACCCAGGAACGGCGCCTCGCTGCTCTGGATCGCGTCCGGATCGCCCCATTCGGCGGTCAGCTCGTCGAGGGCCTCCACCGCGCCCTTATCGGCCACCGGAGTGACGGTCATCATGCAGGTTCCGGCACTCTCGCCCGTGTAGACGAAGGAAGTGAAGCCGTCGCCCTCCTGCACCTCAATCGCTTCCGGATCATAGCGCACCGACCATCCGTCGGCACTCTGGTAGGTCTCTCTCACGATTTCGGCCTGGGCCTCTTCTTCCTCAGGGGCGGCCTCCTCGACTGCTTCTTCCTCAGGGGCGGCCTCCTCGTTCTCTTCCTCCACGGCCTCGGCCTCTTCTGTGACTTCCTCAACCGCTTCCTCTGCCGCCGGAGCCGGAGCTGCCGGTGCCGTTCCCACTTCGCTGCAGCCAACCGCCGCGGCCGACAAAACTAACGCAATGGCTATCGCTGCTGTCTTCCTTCTCATAATATTCATACCTCCTCGAATAGTTGCGCGCCGGTGTTCCCGCGCGGCCGGTTCGTGCCGGCGGACAGGCGCTTACTTATTATACCATCTTAAGGGTGCCCCGGTACGCTTCCCCGGCTTTCTTAACACTGCCGGGAATGCTATACTATGTTAAATTACCTATCTGTTTGATCGGTTTTATCCGCTGACGCGGCACAGGGTCAAAACCGCCCCGTCCCCGCGCGGAACCCCGGTCCGGAGGAGCGCCATGAAAATATCCGATATTCTCGCCGCCAACGACGTCACCATTTCCTTTGAGGTCTTCCCGCCCAAAACGGAAGAGGCCTTCGTGAGTGTGGAGGAAGCCGCCGCGAAGATCGCGGCGCTCCGCCCCCATTTCATGAGCGTGACCTACGGGGCGGGCGGAGGCACCAGCGCCAGCACCTCCCGCATCGCCGCGGATCTGCAGAACAAATTCGGCGTCCCCGTCCTCGCCCATCTCACCTGTGTCTCCTCCACGCACTACCACGTCCATCACATGATCGACGAGTACCGGGAGCACGGCATCGAGAACATCATGGCGCTTCGCGGCGACAAGCCGAAGGAGGGCCGCATCGCCTACGAATACCACTACGCCTCCGAGCTCATCCGCGAGATCCGGGAGCTTGCCCCCGACCTGTGCATCGGCGGCGCCTGCTACCCCGAGGGCCACGTCGAGTGCGACAGTCCCTCGGAGGACATCCGTCATCTCAAGGAGAAGGTTGAGGCGGGGGTGGATTTCCTCACCACCCAGATGTTCTTCGACAACAACATGCTCTACAACTTCCTCTACCGGATCCGCGAGGCCGGCATCAGCGTGCCGGTGCTTCCCGGCATCATGCCCATCACGAACCCGAAGCAGGTCGCCCGCTCGGTGAAGCTCTCCGGCTCCACCGTCCCTCAGCGCATGCGGATGATGGTGGACCGCTTCGGCAGCGATCCCGCGCAGATGAAGCAGGCCGGCATCATCTACGCCACAGAGCAGATCATCGACCTCATCGCCAACAACGTGACCCACATCCACGTCTACAGCATGAACAAGCCGGAGATCGCCGCGGGCATCATGAATAACCTCTCGGAGATCCTGAAATGAGCATGGACCGTTCCTTCGGCTCCGGTCCCTCCTCGGAACAGCCCGCCGCGGCTTTGCCGGAAGCAGGCCTCCGGGAGCCCGCCGCTGCCCAGCCTGAAACAGGCACCCGGGAGCCCGCCGCTGCCCAGCCTGATCTCCCCGCTTCTCTCTACCGCGAGATCTGCCGCTATCTCGGCTACCGCGGCATCACGCCGGACGACGAAATCCGCGAGCGCATCGGCCGGAACTTCCGCGCCCTCCGGGACGCCGCCGGGAAGCGCAGTGTTTTCCGCGCCTTCCCGGTCTCCTTCCCCGCCGAGGGGACAATCCGGATCGGCTCCCCCGCAGACGCCGGCTTCGAGGTCCGAAGCCGGGACCTTTACCGGAATCTGCGCGGCTGCTCCGAGGTCATCCTCCTGGCGGTGACCATCGGTCCGGGCCCCGACCTGCTGGTGCGCCGGGCCGAGGTAGGCGACCTTCCGGGTGCCGCCATCCTGCAGGCCGCCGGCGCGGCCATGGCCGAGGAGTACTGCGATGAGGTCAACCGCTCCCTGGAGGAGCAGGCGCGCGGGGAGAACCGTTTCCTTCGTCCCCGGTACTCCCCGGGCTACGGCGACTTCTCCCTGGAATTCCAGAAGGATTTCTCCCGCCTCCTGGACATGCCCCGGACCATCGGCGTCTCCCTGACCGACAGCCTTCTCATGGTGCCGTCCAAGTCCATCACCGCCGTGATCGGGGTCTCCGACACCCCGCCCGAGTGCGCTGCCAGGGGGTGCGATACCTGCGGAGCCTCCGGAAGCTGTCCGTATCGGGCGACCTGATCGGCCTTTACCCGGTTCCCCGTAATTCCGGTTTTCGGAATATCCCTGTTCAGAAAGAAAGGATTCCCGCTATGTTCGATTTTCGCGCAAAACTCGGCCGTGAGCTTCTCATCAACGACGGCGGCATGGGCTCTCTCCTCCAGGCCAGAGGCCTTAAGGGCGGCGAGCTTCCCGAGCGCTGGAATATCACCCATCCCGACGACATCATCGCCGTCCATACCGCCTACCTCGAGGCCGGCGCGGACATGATCACCACCAATACCTTCGGCGCAAACGCCCTGAAATATCCTGATCCCGACGAGCTCCGGGCGGTGGTGCGCCGCGGCGTGGAGCTGGCCGCGGAGGCCAGGGACCGCGCGGGGCGGTCTCCCGTATCTTCCGGCGCTGACGAAGCCGGGTGCCCTTCTTCCGACAGCAGCTCCGACTTAAGTTCCGGCAGGAGCTCCCGCCGCCCCGCCTTCGTCGGCCTGGACATCGGCCCCACCGGAAAGCTCCTCGCGCCCATGGGCGACCTGCCCTTCGAGCGCGCCGTGGAGCTCTTCTCCGAGGTCGTCCGCATCGGCGCCGAAGCGGGAGCGGACTACGTCATCATCGAGACCATGAGCGACGCCTACGAGGCCAAGGCCGCCGCGCTGGCGGCGAAAGAATCCTGCAGCCTTCCGGTGATCGTCACCGTGACCTTTGACGGAAGGGGAAAACTCCTGACCGGCGGAAGCGTGGACTCCGTCACGGCCACACTGGAGGGGCTTAAGGTCGACGCCCTCGGCGTCAACTGCGGCCTCGGCCCGGTACAGCTCCTCCCCATCGTGAAGCGCCTTACGGAGATCGCCTCGGTCCCCGTCGTCGTCAATCCCAACGCCGGCCTGCCCCGCTATGAGAACGGAGCGACGGTCTACGACGTGGGGCCGGAGGAGTTCGCGAAGGCCATGCTGGATATCGCCGCGCTTCCCGTCCAGGTCATGGGCGGCTGCTGCGGCACCACCCCCGACCACATCCGCGCCCTCGCCGACGCGGTGCGTCCTCTCCCCTTCATCCCGGCCTCCGAAAAGCAGCGCACCGTCGTCTCCTCCTTCTCCCGCGCGGTGGAGCTGGGCAGGCGCACCGTCATCATCGGCGAGCGGATCAACCCCACCGGGAAGAAGGCCTTTAAGCAGGCCCTCCGCGACAGAAACATCGACTACATCCTGAACGAAGGGCTCGCCCAGGAGAGCGCCGGCGCCGACATCCTCGACGTCAATGTTGGCCTGCCGGAAATCGACGAGCCCGCGATGATGGCCGAGGTCGTGGACCGCCTTCAGTCGGTCACCCCGCTGCCGCTCCAGATCGACACCTCGGATCCGGCGGCGCTCGAGCGCGCCCTCAGGCTCTACAACGGCAAGGCCATGGTCAATTCCGTCAACGGCACGAGGGAGAGCATCGAGAAGGTCATGCCCGTCGTGGCCAGATACGGCGGCGTCCTGGTCGGCCTCTGCCTCGACGAGAGCGGCATCCCCGACACCGCGGAGGGCCGGGTGGCCGTCGCGCTGAAGATCTACGCCGCGGCGGAGGAATACGGCATCCCCGCGAAGGACATCATCATCGACGCCCTGGCCCTTACGGTCTCCTCGGACGGGCGCTCCGCGCTGACCACCCTGGAAACCCTGGGGCAGCTTAAGGACGGCTCCCGGAACGGCCTCACCATCCTCGGGGTCTCCAACATCTCCTTCGGCCTGCCCCACCGCGAGCTGGTAAACGCCGCCTTCCTCGGCATGGCCATGGAGCGCGGTCTCTCGGCGGCGATCATGAACCCGTTAAACCCGGAGATGATGAACGCCTACCGCTCCTCGCTGGCGCTGCTCGCCATGGACGAGAACTGCATGGACTACATCGCCGCCTACGCCGGCGTCCCCGCCGCGGCGTCCCCGTCCGTACAGGCCTCCCCCCGCGCCGCCGGTTCTTCCGCCGGCGCGGCTTCTTCCGGTGCCGCCTCTTCCGCCGCGGCTTCATCCGGCGCGGCTTCTTCCGGCGCTGCGGACGCCGCGGTTTTCTCCGACAAAGCCTCCCCGGAAGAGCTCTCCTCGGCGCTGAGGGAAAGCGTAAGGCGCGGGCTCTCCGATAAGGCCGCAAGGATTACCGCGCAGGCGCTCGCGAGTTTTGACCCGCTGGACCTGATCAATGCCGCGCTCATCCCGGCCCTCGACGAGGTCGGCAGGGGCTTCGAGCAGGGCACGGTTTTCCTGCCGCAGCTCCTCCTCTCGGCGGACGCCGCCAAAGCGGCCTTCGAGAAGATAAAGGAGGGCATGGCCGGCTCCGCCTCCGAGCCGAAGGGCAGGATTATCCTCGCCACGGTAAAGGGCGATATTCATGATATCGGCAAGAACATCGTGAAGGTAATGCTGGAGAATTACAGCTATGAAGTGATTGATCTCGGAAAGGACGTGCCCCCGGAGGTGATTGCGGACACCGCGGTCCGGGAGAACATCCGGCTCGTCGGACTCTCGGCCCTCATGACCACCACCGTGGTCAGCATGGAGGACACGATAAAACTCCTCCGCGAGCGCAAGCCCGACACCCTGGTGGTCGTGGGCGGCGCGGTGATGACGGAGGAGTACGCGGCGGCGATCGGCGCGGACTATTACGCGGCGGATGCCATGGCGACGGTGCGGTACGCGGACAAAGTGTTCGGCGGAGAATAAATCCTCACAGGACCGGCAGGATCTCCTGAACAGGGCCCATGAGGTCCACCCCGAGCAGCTGGAGGAGGAAGCACACGGCGAAGAGGATGATCCAGGTGCCGAGGATGCCCCGCAGGAAGTTCTTCCAGTCCGCGCCGCTCAGCGTCATGTGCAGCACCAGGCAGATGATCAGGTACCAGAACAGGATGTGCTGCCAGGGCGCCGAAAGCCCCGGAAAGACGTACGTGAGCGAGAGCAGCAGCGTGCCGACGCCGAAGAGCGCCGGCGCGACGGCGGAGAAGGACAGCTGAAGGCCCTGCATGAGTTTTGACCCGCGGGGAACAATGCCCACCTGGCCCAGGGCGCCGCCCTTCGGGATGATGGTAAAGCTGCTCACCCTCGCGCCGGTAAGAAGCGCCGCGACGGCGTGCGAGAGCTCGTGGTGCAGCACGCCCGGCACAGTGAGTCCGTTCGCGAAAACATACGCGAACCGGCTTCCGAGAACAACCGAAAGCATAGAGAAAATGGCCTTCGAGACCAGGCTGAACACGAAGCCGGCCGCGGCGGTGAGCGCGAGAAGCGCCGCCGACGCCAGAAGGCTTCCGCTGACAAGCGATGATGGATTGCTGATCACGTCCGGTATCATTTCGTTCTCTCCTGAAAAAGTCCCCTGTCCCACCCTCGCTCCGCGGCTCATATCCGGTAGTAAACCGTACAGAATAACCATGCGTTTGTGCGCTGTCCGGGCGTAACAATAACGGAGGATTCGAACCTCTGCCTGCCCGGGGCCTGCCATTGGTGGCAGCATATGCTGGCTGCCGTCAGCTTTGATATGCACATCCGCGAAGCTACCGTCTTTAGTTGTCTGTTTCACCGGCCGGCCCGCGACACGCGCGGCAAGCGCGCGGCCGGCGCGCAACCAGCGTGCGACAAGCGTGCGATAAGCGTGCGGTAAGCGTGCGGTAAGCGTGCGG
>OMSM01000188.1 GCA_900313745.1 uncultured Lachnospiraceae bacterium | reverse complement strand
TGACTTCGCGGCCCTCGCCGAAGAGTTCTCCGACGCGGCCGAGGGGGATCATGTCGCAGTCAGGATAATTCCCATAGCACACCTGTCTCTCCCAGATCTCACAGCGCCGGAACATGTCCTTAAGCTGTGTCCAGTTGTCCCAGAAATCCCCGGTCATTCGCCACATGTTGGCGTTGTGGGTGTACAGCCACGCCTCCTCGATAAGAGCCGCCCCCGGGGAAAGGGAGAGCACAATGGGCCTTCCCGAGCGGTCGATTGCCTTCCTCAGCATGGGGATCTCCGCAAGGGAAGTCCTCGCGGGCGACCTGCAGATGTCATCGCACTTCACGAAATCGACGCCCCACTCCGCGTACAGCGCGAAGATGGAATCGTAGTAGGCCTGGGAAGCAGGAAGCTCCGGATTTACGCCGTACATGTCCGGATTCCACGGGCAGGTGCTGTAGGGATCCGCGATGTCGGCGGCGGTAAGATCCGTCCCCAGGAGCCCGCAGTGCAGGTGGGCAGCGATTCTGGGGATTCCCCTCATGATGTGAATGCCGAACTTCAGGCCCTTGCTGTGGATATAATCCGCCAGGGGCTTAAAGCCTTTTCCTCCCGCCGAGGACGGGAAGCGCTCCGGATCCGGCAGAAGGCGGGAAAACTCATCCATCGCGAACTCGTTGAAGGGGATGTACTGCACCGCCGGGCGCTGTCTCGCAGGGTCCTTCGCGTACCACTGGATATCCACGACGATGTACTCCCACCCGGCATCCTTCATATGCTCCGCCATGAAATCCGCGGCTTCCTTTACCTGGCTCTCATTCACTGCGGTATCGTAGTAGTCGTAGCTGTTCCATCCTTTAGGCGGAACCGGCGCAAAATCATTTTTATTCATTATTGTTCTCCTGATTTCCATTTATCTTCTCCTGACGCCCCGCCCGCCTGCCGGGTTCCGGCGCAGCCGCCATCACCCAGATTAACGGCATAACCGCCATAAACGGATAAACATAGCGCACGATGACGCAGGGTCCCGCAAGCAGCATGAGATAATTCACCAGCGCGGGAATCATGACCAGAACACTATTATATTTTCTGCGGAGCAATAATGCCAGAGCCGCCGCCAAGGTTCCGAAGGCATAGAGCCACGGTGAGAACAGGGCCGTGAGGACCGGAATGCGCCTGTAGGCCATGTCCGTAACCACCGCCTCATACGCTGTCCTCACGCCGGGGAGGAAGTTTTCCTTTCTCACGAAGTCGTATCCGCCGAACACCGGCACGGCGTCGGTGATAAGATAGCCGAGCCGGTCCCTCCACCAGTCCTTGTAGACCGTGCAGTGCGAGAAATCCCCCGGATACCACGCACCCATGGTGTGGTACAGAAAGGCCGCCGCGTAGGAGCCGGGGAAGCGCTTTCCAAGGTGCAGCCACAGCCGGACGAAGCGCATGGGCTCCGCACGGAAATGATCGTTGTTGAAATTCATCTTCACGACGTCGGAGATCGACGGCCGGTAATTCTCCAGCCCCTCCTCCGTGATGAAATAGAGGATTTCCTCCCTTTCCTCCCCGGTAAGTTCATCTCCGGAGCTCCGCTCCGTCCGGGCGATCTGCTGCAGCGGTATGCTCAGGGCCTCCGCCGACTCTCCGCGCACCGCGCCCGTCGCCGCCATAAGCGCATTCTCCGTGATGAGGAAGCAAAGCACCGCCGCGGAACAGGCCGCAAGAACGCGCAGCTTCGCGGCGTTTTTCTCCCTGCCCCTGATCCGCCGGAGCACCTCTCCCGCCGCGAGCATAAGGATCAGGCCGAGGGCCATGTACAGGCCGTTCTTGCGCATAAGCATCATGAGGAAGGCATCGATAAACAGGCGTACCGCCGTATTCTCTCCCGAAAGCAGGGCCTCCCCCGCCCGGATCGTAAAGAGGATAAAGAATGCCGTAAAAAGTGTGTCCTTCGTCGTGCTCACCGCCATCACCGGGAACACCGGGAAGACGGCGTAGAACAGAAGCACCGTGATATGCACCGCGCGGCTTATCCGGAACCTTTGAGAGGCGAACCCCAGAAGCGCGGATAGAGCGAAGGCCATGGCCGCCATCTGGATGAGCGAGCAGAACACCATTCCGTCAAGAGGGATGCCCGCAGCCCTGAGCTTCTGGCCGAGGCTGTAGCAGCCGCCGAGGAAAAGGGTGTGGGCTATCGGATGGTGATTGTCGAACCGGCGGAGGGTGTACTGGATAAGCTGGGGCTCCCCGTCGTAGGAATAAACCGCGGGATAATAGGCGATGAAGCAGGGAAGCCAGGCGAGGAAAAGTACCGCGGCATCCCGTAAAACTCTTTTCCGCCAGGCCGGCGGATCCCCGGGAAGTTCCTCCTTTTCCGTCCGGAATCCGCGGCGGGTCATAAATGCATACCCCGCAGCCAGCGCCGCCGCGGCGGCAGCAGCCCAGATCAGGCCGGAAACAAGAGCGCCGGGAATGTTCATCCCGGCACCCGAAGCGCGTGCGTCAAGCACCCTGCCGAGGAACTGTCCCGCCAGGGTGCAGATAAAGACAAAACAAAGAATAACCGCCCGTCTCATGCCGGAGCCCTCAGATCTTGTATGTGTCCGCATCCGGAAGATGCCGCTTGGAGTAGAGCACCAGCGTATCCCCTTCACGAAGCCTCAGATCCCCCCTGGGCGTGATCGGGAAGCCTCTGCGGTTGACCGAAACGATGAAGGTCTGCCGCGAGATGTCCAGATCGCGGATATATTTGCCGTTCCAGGGGTGATGAGCCTTGAGCCGCAGCTCCTTAAGGTCGATGTCCAGGCCGTCATTTAAACCCGCGGCAGCCAGTATTACCTTGTCCCTCGGCTCGAAAACGACCTCGCCGTGGGGGACGATCAGCTCCGTCTTCCGCTGGATCGCAGCGACAAGAAGATCCGACGGGAGCCCGATCTCCTTCACCGTCCTTCCGACCCACTCGTCCTTCGGTTCGAGCACGACCCGGAGGAAGCGCACGTCCGTCTCCCTTACCGCCTCGCCGAGGTTCTTAAGGTGGGTGTACTGCTCCACGAAGCCGGCGCTGATGATACCGGTAGGGATGGCAACCATGCCTACCCCGAGGAAAGAAATGATGATGCCAAGCGCCTTGCCCGCGGTGGTGACAGGATAAATGTCGCCGTATCCCACGGTGAGCAGGGTCGAGGCTGCCCACCACATTCCGGAGAACGCGTTGGCAAAAACCTCCGGCTGCGCCTCGTGCTCCACCGAATACATGCAGAGCGAGCTGGCCATCATGAGGAGAAGGACGATAAACACCGAAGAGAGCAGCTGCTGGCTTTTGCTCCTGATGACACTGGTGATAACGTTCAGGGAATCATAGTAGGCATTAATCCGGAAGAGGCGGAATATCCGGATCACCCGGATCATTCGGAAGGCCACGAGACCGGTCGGGACGAACACCGGGAGGAAGTACGGAAGGAACGACATAAGGTCGATGATGCCGCTGAAGGAAAGCAGGTAATGCCTGCGGTTCTGCCAGGGCGTTTTCTTCCTGTCCGCGCTCGGCGCGGAAAAGATCCTCAGCGCGTAATCCACTGCGAAGAACAGCACCGTGACGATCTCGACCGCGGTAAGGAGCCCGCCCATCTTCTTCACCGCGTCGTCGTAGGTCAGCGCGATGCCCGCGGAGAGGTTAACCAGAATCGCGAGCACGGAGATGACGTCGTAGAGCCGGCTCGGCCTGTCCACAAGATATCCTATCTCCACGATGCGGAAGACATGATCCTGTATTCTTTTTAACTGCCTCGGATCTATCTTTCCGCCCTTAACGGGTCCTGACGGTTGTTCAGCCATGGAATTCCTCTTGCTTTGTCCGGATGGGAAAACTTACTCTTAAGCGTCCTGCCGGAGTTCCTTCCCGCGCAGAACGGCCGGCACGCCGCAATCGGCATGCCGGCCGGAAGTAGCTAATTCATCATACCACGATCCGCTTTCCCTGTTTATTTCATTTTGCTGATGAGGTAGACGAATTCGAGACGGAAATCGTCGTCCGCAATGGCCTTGAGCCTCTCCTTGACCTCTTCAAAATCCGAGCTTCCCGCATATTCGGAATCCTTAAGCAGCATTCCGACCTGCGCTACTCCCGCGGCCCAGCTTAAGTTCGCGCTCATCTCATCTCTTTCGGCATCAACGGTCACAAGCTTCTCGATAAGGGTGCTTGTATCACCGTCCGGCTCCTTGTACCGGATCCGCACGATGCAGTACTCGTTCGCGTACGCGCTCTCCTCCTTTGTCTCCTTATCCTTGTCCTTGTCCGAGTACCTGGATTCCACCCCGTCGATCTCATACTCCGATCCGACAGGGATGATCTCATAGAGAGCCGTGACCTGGTGGCCCGCACCGATCTCACCGCCGTCCTTCGTGTCATCGGCAAAATCCTGCGCCGACATCTTTCTGTTCTCGTATCCGATGAGCCTGTAGGCCTGAACCCTCTCCGGGTTGAATTCGACCTGAAGCTTCACGTCCTTCGCAACGGTGAAGAGCGTGCCGCCCGCCTCCGAAACCAGGACCTTCCTTGCCTCGTCGATCGTATCGATGTAGGCGTAATTGCCGTTGCCGTTGTCCGCGAGGGACTCCAGCTTGTTGTCCTTATAATTTCCCATTCCGTAGCCAAGAACCGAGAGGAACACGCCGTTCTTGGCCTTATCCTTAACCAGCCTGGTTAACTCGCCCTCACTGCTGATTCCTACGTTGAAGTCTCCGTCGGTCGCCATGATGATGCGGTTGTTTCCGCCCTCGATGAAGTTCTGCTCCGCGAGCCTGTATGCCGTGTTCAGCGCGTCCTCGCCGTTGGTGGAGCCGTAGGCCTGGAGGCTTTCCACCGCGGTCATGATCTCGTTCCTGTTCGACGCGGAGACACCGTCGAGAACAACCCTCTCGCCGGAGGAGTAGGTCACCATCGAGACAACGTCCCTGTCGTCCAGGTTCTCCACCAGGGTCAGGAAAGAGCGCTGCACCAGCGGGAGTTTTGCGGGGTCATCCATGGATCCCGATACGTCGATTAAGAAGACGAGGTTGGAGCGGGGCATCTCGTCGAGATCCGGCTCCATGGCCTGAAGTCCAACGAGCATCAGTTTTGCCTCAGGGTTCCAGGGGCAGTCCGCGATCTCCGTGGTGACCGAGAAGGGCTCTCCCGTCTCCGGCTCCGGATAATCGTACCGGAAGTAGTTCACCATCTCCTCAATCCGGACGGAATCGGGCACGATCTGCCCGCCCTTAAGCAGCTGCCTGCGCATGTTGGCGTAAGAAGCGGTATCCACGTCGGCGGCAAAGGTCGAGAAGGGGTGGGCTTCCACCGTCACGAAGGAGTTTTCCTGCCTGTAGCTGTACTCCTCGGTGTTCATCTCCCCGACGTATCCGGGATCGTAAGGCTCCTCGTATTCATACTCGTCATACTCCTCGTACATGTCATACGCGGCCATAGCCTCGCCGGCTTCATAAACCGCCGTGGGAGCTGATGCCGCACCGTTGTACGATTCCGCCGCGCTCTCGCTCATAACATACGAATCCTTGGCCGAACTCTGTGTCTGGGGCGCTGTCATCAAGCTCCCGCAGGCTGTCGTAAGAACGGCTGCTGCGGCAAGCAGCGCGGTTACTAATAATGCTCTTCTTTTCATTCCGACTCCTCCCCGGGCCGCGGCCCTGCCGTCCGGCCCTCTCTTCCTTAACCCGGCGGCACCTGCTGCCGGGCCGCCCTGATCTCCTTGATACCCAAATGGACGAAAACCTGTGCGCGGATATAACCGCTCTGCTATATAATGATTTCAGGCTTATGCGAAAGGAGGGACGACAATGCTGAAACCTTTGCTGCAGCTCATCAACATGCCCGGGGAAGCCTCCGGCAGGGTGATGGAGACAGCGCGCAGTTACGACTTCGACAAGCTGGCCGGGGCAATACGCGAGCTCACCGACCCTGTCCGCGGCCGCGACTTCGCAATGCCCTTTATCACGGAAACGCTGGCGAAGGACGGGGACCCTCAGGGCTGGCGCATGCTCACCGCGCATCTTCTCGCCGCGGATTATTCCAGGCATCACGGCGCATGGAGCGAATTCCCCGAAAAAATATACGCCGACACCATGGGCTGTTTCTCCCGTTTCGTACGGGAGCACAAGGTCTCCTACGGGGAGTACGGCTTTGACCGCGCCTTCTGGACGACGAGACAGCTCTCCTGCATCCTGTGGCGCTTCGGATGCCTGGAATATGAGATTGTGGACAGGATCACCGACACTCAGCTGCCGGAAGAGCTCCGGCTTGGGCTTAAGGATGTGCCGGAGGGCGGGACGAAGGAGATCCACCTGCACATCGCCTCCGACTCCCTTCTCACGGAGGAGAACATCCGCACCTCCGTCGCCGACGCCCGCGCATATGTAAGCAGCCATCACCCGGAATGCTCCGATTATATATGGATGTGCTGCTCCTGGCTGCTGTCGCCGGAGCTTGGGAAGCTTCTCCCGGAGGGTTCGCATATCCGCACGTTCCAGAGCTTCTTCGATCCGGTCGCCTTCGATCCCGAACCCGGCGCCTGGTACGGCTGGTGCTTCAAGATCCGCGATAAGGACGGGAACAAACTTCCCCTTGAGGCCCTCCCGGAGACCACCTCCCTGCAGAGGGCCATGAAGGCTCATCTTCTCTCCGGCGGGAAAATCGGCGAGGGGACAGGGCTGCTTAAGATATGAACTGCCGCCTGAATAAAAGAGGGAGCATCCGGTCCTGCCGGATGCTCCCTCTTCTTACTCTCCATGCCGGGCTCTTTGTGCGAGGCGCGGTTTTTCACACTCTGAACGCGCCTGTCTTCAGATCACTCGTACCACTCCAGACAAAACACAGCCGTCACGTCTCCGTCCCCCAGAACCTCCAGGAGCTCTTCCCTCGTCATTCCTTCTATCCTGCCGATCCTGGTGAAGTCCCAGGTATTCTCGTCGTAGTAAATTGTGATCTTGTTTCCCTGGTAAAGGATGATATCTCCGGGAACCGTCGTGATGGTCTCGTCATTGCGGGGGAGGCTCCAGGGGAGATCCCCGACCTTCTCAAAATTCCCGTAGTCGCTCAGCTTTACGGTCAGCGCTCCACTCTCCAGGTGCTTAATGAACGCCTCGGCGGAGGAGTTATCCTCAAGATGCGGATAAAATGTCCTGCTCCCTATGCTTACCGCGAAATCCGCTCTGTGCTGCATGGCCAGCATCATGGCTTCCTCATCCATATCTTCCTCCGTTTCGCCGCCTTCAGACGTGTCATCCGCACCGCTGTTCTCCGGAGCTGCGGCAGTGTCTGCCGCAGCCGGCTCAGTCTCCGCATCCTTCTTAGTCTTGCTGTCCCGCATTTTGTCCCCGTGCTCTCCTGTGGCTGTTCCTGCGGATTTCCCTGCTTCCTTCTCTTCCTGCGGAGCCGCAGGCTGTCCCGGTGTGCCGGACGCACACCCGGTGGCCAGGAGCAGTACCGCCGCAAGTATCATTATTGCTTTCCTCATTGCCCTCTCCTTTCCCTCAAGCCCTTTTGTCCGGGCCGATGCCGCAGAAAAGAACCTTCTGCCGGTCAGAACTGCGAGTAGATGAAATTGCCTGCATTATACCCCGTGCCGTAAGCACCGAAGACGAAGATCAGCACTGCGGCGAGGAGCCAGAAGCCGTAGCGGACCGCCATAGGGCACTTTGCAAGAAGCTCGGGCACCTGGGCGTTCTTCACATATGCCGCGGCGTCCATAGCGGCGACCGCGGCGAGGCCGGCAAGTACAACGCCCAGCTTTGACTTAAGGATAACATAGGTCTCCGGTACTGCCCATGAGGTCAGCATACACCGGATGTAATCCGCCGCGGACGGAAGGTCCGCCGAACCGAAGAAGATCCATGCGAAGGCGCAGGCGAGGAAGGTCAGTGCCGTACACACCGCGCGGCGCACTGCCCTGCGGGATACCGCTCCCGCCGGGCCGGGCTCCTTATCCGCCGCCTGTGCCTGCGCAGAACTGCCTCTGTGCACGGCCGGAATCAGCACCCGGCGCCACAGCGTATGGGCAACCGACAGCGCCGCATGGATGGCCCCCCATACGATGAAGGTCCAGCCGCTTCCATGCCAGAATCCCGAGACCAGGAACACGATCACGATATTCACGCACTGCCGGGCCAGTCCCCTGCGGTTTCCGCCAAGCGGAATGTAGACATAGTCTCTGAGCCAGGAGGAAAGGGAGATGTGCCAGCGCTGCCAGAACTCCGTGATGTTCGCCGAGAGGTACGGCGAGAAGAAGTTCCTCGCAAGGTCGATTCCGAAAAGCTTCGCCGCTCCGACAGCGATGGCGGAATAGCCGGCAAAGTCCGCATAGAGCTGCGCCGAGTAGGCAAGAGCGCCGAGGATGAGCATCCACGCGCTGCGTGCTTCAGGCGAGGCGAAGCACATGGCGGCGAATCCCGAGAGCTGATCCGCGAAGAACACCTTGAGGAAGTATCCGTACACCAGCCAGGAAAAGGCCTCCGACACTCTCTCCGGCTCAAAACGCGGCCGCTCGTGCAGCGAACGGATCTGGGAGAGTCCGGTCTCAGGTCTCTCGATGGGGCCGCTCGCAAGTTTTGGGAAAAAGGACAGCCAGAGGGCGAAAAAGACGGGATTCTTCTCCGCGCGGATGCTGCCCTTCGCGATCTCCGCGAGATAGCTTACGGACTGGAAGCTGTAGTAGGAGAAGCCTGCGGCGAAGTACAGACGGATCAGGCTGTTGATCATGTGGGGGTTCGTCAGTTTTCCGCTGTTTAAGAGGGGCAGCGAGTACTTGTAGAGTACGAGCATGCCCGCGACGACGGCTATTCCAAGACCCGCGGCGGCCTTAACCGCTGCGGGAGCTTTCCCGGCCTGCCTGTTTCCTGCTGCGGGAGATTCCCCAGCCTGCCCGCTGCCTGCTCCGGCAGGCGCGGCTTTTCCTGCCGCGCGAACGCGGATAAGATCCACCAGAAGGCCGGCGAAGTAGACGAACACTGTCATCACGGTAAGGCCGAACCATGCCATCTCGTGCAGATGCCGGCAGTACAGGGCGCTGGCCGCCATGAGAAGATA
>OMSM01000140.1 GCA_900313745.1 uncultured Lachnospiraceae bacterium | reverse complement strand
GCCTCGGGATCGGAGGCATCGATGATCATGAGCAGGAGGTCGGCATAGCGGATCTCCTCAAGCGTGGACCGGAAGGCCGTGACCAGGGAGTGGGGAAGATCCCGGATGAAGCCGACAGTGTCGGAGAGGAGAAAACTCCTGTGCCCGTCCGGGGCGATCCTCCTTATGGAAGTGTCCAGCGTCGCGAAGAGCAGGTCCTCCTCGTAGACCTGTTTTTCGTCCTGCAGGTTTTCCTCGCCGTAGAGCTTAAGGAGGGTGTTCATCATGGTTGATTTGCCCGCGTTGGTATATCCGACGAGGGAGACACGGGGAAGGCCGGAGGTGAGGCGCCTCGCTCGCTGGGTGTCCATCTCCTTCGCGATCTGCGCAAGCTGCCGGTCCACCTCGGCAATGCGGTGCTCGATGTGCCTGCGGTCCAGTTCGATCTGCTCCTCGCCCGAACCCTTGTTGGAGAGCCGCCCCGAGCCTCCGCCCTGGCGGCTTAAGTTGCGCCGCATGCCCTGCAGCCGGGGGAGCAGGTATTTCAGTCTCGCGGATTCTACCTGGAGCTTTGCGCCCCGGGTTCTTGCCCTGGTCTGGAAGATCTGGAGAATGAGTCCCGTCCTGTCCATGACCTCGGTGTCCAGGATGTCCTCCAGGTTGCGGACCTGCATGGGAGAAAGGGACTCGTTGAAGATGACGATATCGGCGTCGTCCGCGTCAATCTCCATGCGCAGCTCCTCCACCTTGCCGCTGCCGATGTAGGTTTTCTGTGTGACAGTGCTGGCGTTCTGCACCACTTCGCCTGCGACGGAGAGGCCGAGCGCCTTCGCGAGTTCGCCAAGCTCCTTCATGGTGACCGCGTAGTGTTCCGGGGTGTCCTTTAGGTTCAGCCCGCACAGCACAGCTTTTGCAGCTTTTCTTTCCTGGCTTGTCGATTGTAAATCCATATGTTCCCCTGTTGTTTTGCGCTGAAAGCCGGCGGCACTTTCGCTGCCGGTTCTGTTTATCGGTCTGTACGGAGCTTACCTCTGCCCTCCGTCACGGAACCAGGAG
Organism: uncultured Lachnospiraceae bacterium; assembly: GCA_900313745.1. Taxonomy (GTDB): domain Bacteria; phylum Bacillota; class Clostridia; order Lachnospirales; family Lachnospiraceae; genus CAG-791. The sequence continues at coordinate 1,994 of OMSM01000140.1, read as the reverse complement.
AGGTCGCCGTCGTAGTAGGAGAGCAGCAGCCGGACCACGTGGGAATAGCTGATCTTTCCTGCCCGGACGCCGTTCACCTTGAGCGTTGTGTCAACGAAGGTATCGGCGGCTTTTTTGACGGTCTCCGTATCCAGCACCGCGGTCTCCTCGACCTTGTTCCAGGCCTCGTCGGTGAGGAACTCGTTGTCGCTCCGGACCAGGGAGGAGATGGCGGGGTGCTTCCGGTATTCATTCTTGCCCACGGCGGCGTAAAAGTCATTGTCCACGTAGTATAGCACGAGCAGCAGCCCGCTGTAGACGAAGACGGGATCGGAGCTGGAAGTGCAGGAGAGGTAACTCAGGAAATTGGCTTCGTCCTCGTAGATATAGCCGTGAGTATGGACCAGCTCATGGCAGATCGCCGACGGTTTGTTCATGAATTTCATCACGGTGTTGTAATTGGCTTCCATGGAGAAAGGGAAATAATAGCCCTCCATGTACTGCTGCGCCATGAAATTGGAGAAGGTAAGGCCCTTAGGGCGTGGAGTGAAGTGAAGGAAGCGCGGATAGCCAAGGGCGGAGAGCCCCGCGACGATCTCACGGGCTTCCTCACGGAGCGCTTCCTCATCGCGGTATACCTCGCCGTCTTCACCGCGCTCCATGGCTTCGGCCATCTCATTCGTCCTTACGACAAGGGCATTCCTCAGCTGGGTGAGATCCTCCAAAGTATAGCTCTTCCCTGCTCCCGGAAGTGTCCTTTCCAGCGGGGTGCAATGGTAGAGCACGAAGCAGTTGAGGGTCATGATGAGAAGGATCAGGGCAAGAAGCCATGCCGTCGCGCGGTAGAAGGAGAAACGAATGTGGGAAAACTTCACAGTGCGCCCGGCGTTTTCCTCAGAAGCGGGACCGGCAGGGCCGGGACTGACGCTTCCGCGGCCGGCACGCCGTTTGCTGAAGGCACGGCTGAAGCGAAGAATAAAACCGGCAGTGAGAAAAACCGCCAGGACAGCGAGCCAGATCAGGCCCGCGATGATAAGCAGCTCTCCCACGGAGAAAGGGAAAAGGCTGGTAAGGCGGGCGTAAGGCGAGGTAAGCACCGGGAAAACATAGTCGGTGAAGCGGTCGGAGAAGCCCGGAAGGGTCCACGACAGGAGATTCAGCGCGCCGGACAGCGCGAGTGTGAAGATAAACAGCAGTTTTTCCGATGTTTTTCTCATAGTCCGGACGGGCAGTTATGACAGCAGGCCGGGGAGCGCGTTCTCAAGCGCGAGAGCGGCCGCTCCGGCGATACCGGCACTGGTGCTGATGCTTGGCATGATGATGTTCTCGGGCTGCAGCAGGTCCATGCGTCCGATGTTGTCCAGCTGCTTCCTCATCTCGCGGAAGAAACTGTCGCCGAGGTAGTCAACGACAGCACCGGCCATGACGTAGCGGCTGATGTCCAGGGTATAGGCCAGGTTGTAGATGAAAGGCGCGAGAAGGGAGCAGATGTAGCTGCTGATGGCGGTCCGGGTTTCTTCGCTGCAGGGGGCGCCGAGGCGGATATCCACGCCGAAGCGCTCCTGGATTGCGTTCAGGTTGACCTGGTTCTCGAGCCGGAAGGGCTCGGGATCCTGTCCGGCGGCTCCCTCGGGAATGCGGACAAAAGTCCTGCCCACTTCGCCCGCGAAATTCCGCATGCCGTGCCAGATGGCGCTGTCAATGATGAGGCCTGCACCTAAGCCCGTGCCAAGAGACATGTAGAGGAGCGTATTGTCATCGGGGTTTCTTCTTAAGATCATCTCTCCGTAGGCCGCGGCGTTCATGTCGTTCTCCAGGAGAATGGGGCAGGAGAGGCCGCGGAAGGAAGTAAAGAGATCGTAAAAACTGGTGCCCTCACGTTTGGTTCGTCTGTATAGCATGAAGGTATCGCTGTCCACTATGCAGGCGAGGCCGATTCCGATTCCGAGGATGACGGTATCAGGGTGGGAGGCGGCAAAGCCGGAGACGGCTCCGGTCATGTTAAGGGAGATCTG
>OMSM01000076.1 GCA_900313745.1 uncultured Lachnospiraceae bacterium | reverse complement strand
GCCGGTCCCGCGGCGCCTGATAAGCTGATTATAGCGCATTCTGTCCGCTGCGACTTAAGTCAGACCAATCCGGGAATTCCTCCGCCGGCGGGGACAGAGGGAGCAGGTGAGGCCGCCGGGAGGCGGCTGCAAGCTGGCTGCTGATACCCGGCCGGAGCCAGAATGTCAGGCGCAAGTACGTCCCCTGCAGCCTGGATTCCTCCATCGGGGCCGTACCAGTCAGCTGCGGCGCAGCAACAGGGATTCCTCCATGGGTTCAGGAAGGATACAGATAAGATAAATCCCAATTTCAATCAAACAAATCGCAGTTATTCATTGATTTCCCCGGCTACTGTTGATTAATCAAGTTAATTAATTATATAATATCAACATCCGGGCTCTTTCGGCTGCCGTGCATTCTGCCGCGCCGCTTTGCCCGGAATTAAGGAGGACTGCAAGTCATGAATTCGGATAAAACCGCCGCAGAGCGGAAGGAACTGGAGCGGCTCAACCGCATCGCCGCCGCGCCGAAGGGCGCGCATTACCTGCTGTTTGTGATGATCGTGCTGACGATTATCTACATCGTTGATGAGATCACTTCGAACGTCAACGCCGCGGTGCAGCCTTATGCGCTGTTTGATCTTTTCAGCATCACCTCGAGGGACGTCAACTCGCCCGAGTACGCGAAGGCTATCAATACCGTCGCACCCATCTCCCTCGCATCCAATTTCCTGCTCATCATCACGCCGTTCTACAAGGCCCTCAGTGACAGGTACGGGCGCAGGCTCTTCCTCATGCTCAACACGGTCGGGATGGGCTTTGGAATGCTCGTCGTCATGACTTCCTCGTCGGTTGCCCAGTACATCCTCGGAATGTTCCTCATGATGTTCTTCACGCCGAACGACATGCAGGTGCTCTACATCATGGAGACCGCGCCGAAGGAGAAGAGGGCGACCTACTGTTTCGTCGCCAAGGGCATCGCCCTGGTCAGCGTATCCCTGATCGGCGTGCTCAGCCGGGTCTTCCTCAGGGAGGACGTCCCGGAGAGCTGGAAGCTCGTCTATCTGGTGCCGGTGATCGCCGCGCTTGCGGTGGGCTTTGCCAGCTGGTTTTTCGTGAAGGAGACACCGGTGTTCGTGGAGCAGCGCAGGGCATGGCTCTCCCTCGGGGAGGAGGGACGCAGGGCAAAACTCGAGGCGGACCGGAAGAATGCGACCTCCGAGAGCGGCGGCGTGTTCCGCGCGATCAAGTACATCTTTGTCACGCCCCAGCTGCGCTGGATTTTCATCGCAGGCTTCCTTTTCTTCTCGACAACGGTGTACACCTCCTATTACTCCACGGTGCTTGAGGGAAGCATGACCACCGCCCAGGTCGCGACGGCGCTGGTGATCTATCCCTTCTTTAACGGCATATCCACCATCCTGAGCGGTATTTTCTCCGACCGGCTGGGCAGGAAGAAGGTCTGCATCCTTCTTGGCTCCACGGCGCTGGCGGGCCTGGTGCTCTTCATCCTGGCCTGCCGGCTTGGCTGGGGACCCGCAGCCGCGGGCATCGCCTACGGCATCTCCATCGGCGGGCTCTGGTCCATGTCGGATACGCTCATCCTCACCATGCCGGCCGAGTCCTCCCCCTCGGGGATGCGCTCCTCGGTCATGGGGACAATTTCCGTGATGATCGGATCGGGAATGTTCGTCGGCAACATCCTCTTCATCATCCTGCAGAATTTCCTGGCCAAGGATATCGTATTCCTTATCGTCTGCGTGCCCTTCATGGTGCTCTCCCTGATCGTCCTCATGGCGAAGGTGAAGGAGACGAGGGACGTGGACCTGGAAAATGTCACGGCGGATACCTTCCGCTGAATACAAAAAGGAGCAAATTATGAAATTTTATCTGGACAGCGCAAAACTTGACGAGATCCGCGAGGCCTATGAAACCTTCGGAATTGACGGGATCACCACCAATCCCAGGCATATCCAGTCGAGCGGGAAGCCCTTCCTCACCGCGATCGGCGACATCGCGGACTGGATCGGGAAGGAAGGCCTGGAAGGAAAGGAAGTTTTCCCGGTATCGGTGGAAATCAACCCTCATCTGGACACGCCGGAGGAGATGACTGCCGCGGCCAGGGAGATCTCCTCCATCAGCCCCAACTTCGTCATCAAAATCCCGTGCACCCCTGCCGGGGTGACCGCCTGCCGCCTTCTGGAGAAGGAGGGGATCCGCACGAACCTCACCCTCGTCTTCTCCGTCTCCCAGGCCCTCTGGGCAGGACGGGCGGGAGCGTATTTCGTCTCCCCCTTCATCGGCTGGAAGGAGGACGGCGGCGAGGACTGCCGCGGGTATATCCGCGACATTGTCACGGCGTATAAGAATTACGGCTGGTACGGCAGAACCCAGATCATCGCGGCAGCGGTCCGGAGCCCCAAACAGATCGCGGACTGCGCAGTGGCCGGAACCGATATCGTAACGGCGGGGCTTGCCGTGTTCAAGGAGGCGAGAAACCACGCTTACACCGCTCAGGGGATTCAGATATTTACCGACGCGTGGGATAATACAGTAAAATGAGAAAGACCCGGGAGCAGGAGGAAACAGCTGCAGGATCCGCTGACGCAGCTCCTGCAGCATGTGCCGGCGGTGCCGGCACGCCGGGTTACGCATTAAGTGAGGTACTGCCTTGAAAATCGGATTTATCGGACTTGGAATCATGGGCGCGCCCATGAGCAGCAACATCGCGGGGAAGCACGATGATACGGTTTATCTCAATAACCGGACCATGGATAAGGCTTTCGCGCTGGCAGAGAAGCTGAACAATGAGCTTGAAGGCGGCAGGAAGCGAAATGTGGCGGCAGTGAGCAGCCAGGCGGAGCTCGCGAGGCTCTCCGATGTCATTATCACCATGGTACCGAAGTCGGAGGACTCCGAGGCCGTCTACGAGGCGCTGCTCCCGGAGCTTGGGCCCGGCAAAACCTGCATTGACATGAGCACCATCGACCCTGAGGTGTCAAAGAGGATTGCGGGGAAGGTAAAGGCCAGGGGGGCAAGGTTCGCCGACGCCCCGGTGGTGAAGTCCAGGGCGGCCGCCGAGGCCGGAACGCTGGGCATCTATGTGGGAAGCGACGAGGAGACCTTTGAGGCCATCCTTCCGGTGCTGCGCTATATGGGCACGAACATCATCCGGATGGGGGATAACGGGGCCGGGCTTATCATGAAGATCTGCCACAATGCCCTGGTCTCCCAGATACAGAACGGCGTGAACGAGACTGTTGCGATCGCCGAGGCGTACGGCATCGATCCGGCAACCTACGCGAGGGCGATCTCGTACGGCGGAGGACAGAACGCCTACCTGGACAACCATGTGGAGATGCTGCAGAAGAGGGAATATCCCGCGGCATTTTCCTTAAGAAACGCGGCGAAGGATGTCGGGATCGCCCTCGAGGTGGCCGGGCGGTGCGGTGTCAGCGTGCCCGGGGAGGAGAATGCGGCAGAGGTCTATAAGAAGGCGCTTGCGGAAGGCCTTGGCGAGTCCGACTGGGGCGCAACTGCGGAGATCATACGGAAGAAAAAGTCTGGGGAAACAGTGTGAAAAATCGCGCTGAAGCGCCGATTTTTCACACGGCTGTTTGTGCCGAGCCCAAACAGCCCTTATCGCAGCCGGGAAACTGC
>OMSM01000152.1 GCA_900313745.1 uncultured Lachnospiraceae bacterium | reverse complement strand
GGAAGCCAGTTCACCTGGCGCAGGCTGCCGCGTGTCAGCCATTTCGCCGCTTCATGCTCAAGAAGCGTCAGGCGGCCCTCCTTCAGGCTGCACCGGAAACAGTCCATCGACAGGTGAAATTCCGGATAATCGTACTCCACCGTGGCAAGAAATTTATCCACTTCAATCAGCGCATCAAGCTCCTCGCGGATCTCCCGGACCAGAGCCTCTTCCGGCTCCTCCCCCTCCTCGATCTTGCCGCCGGGGAATTCCCACCAGTCCTTGTAATTTCCGTACCCGCGCTGCGTGGCAAAAACAACCGCTTCACCCCGGTCATTAACCGACCGTATCACCGCCGCCGCAACTCTGATAATCTTCATTCTCTCCTCCAGGGGTGCCAGGGGACGGTTCTCTGGCAAGTTGTCAGAATACTTGCCAGGGGACGGTTCTCTGGTCAGTTGTCAGAATACTCGCCGGAGAACCGTCCCCTGGTCAGTTGTCAGAATTCTCGCCAGAGAACCGTCCCCTGGCACCTTCTATCAGCTGGCGGATGTTCCGCGGTGTGGGGTCGATGCTGTAGGGCCACTCGACGAGGCACACGCCGTTCTCCGCGCAGAGCTGCTTTTTCCGCTGATCGAGGGCCTGCCGCCCGGAGAGCGCCTCCTCCCCGCCGAAGAACTCCACCGGAAGATAATGCTGCACGCCCTGGTACTCGACCGCCGTCCGGATCGAGGGGATGTACAGATCCAGGCTCTGCCGGCCGAGCCACTCCGGCCGGTACTGGTAGAGCGTGTCCGGATATTTCTCCCGGACCGCCCTGAAAAGCGTAAGTTCGTGCTTCCATTTCGGCCGGATCACGCCGTCGGCCGTGAGCGAAGTCCGGATCTTCGTCCTCTCCAGCCTCCAGTTTGTCCTTAAGCCGTCCTTTTCCTCATAAAGCATGAGATCCCTGTACCACCACTGAAACACCGGCATGACATCCGTTGTCAGCGCATGGAAAAACTCCAGCTCGGAGCCGAAATACCCGCACTCCAGGATATGCCCGATATTCCTGCGGACATACACCGTCTTCGCCGGGTTGTGGTAATACGGAAGATTTCCCTGATACTTCGCGAGCGCGTCCGGCAGATAGGGCGATCGGAGCACAACACCCTCCTCCATGAGGTGGCTCTGGTACCAGGGCAGCGAGTAGTCATACAGGGAGTAGCCGCCGTACAGGTCCTCCGACGAATTAGTGTACAAAAGATGGTACATGAGGAGGACATCGTCCATGTTCTCCTTACTGAACACGGCGAGATAATGCACCTTGTCCTCGTCCGGAAAGAGATTTCGCACAGGGCAAAACTTTTCCGCTCTCCGGCACACCTCCAGAATCACAAAGAACTGCGACACAAAGCTCTCCGGAAAAAGGAAGCAGGCACTGCGGTCCGTGTCGAGGCCGGAAAACTGTGCCATGAACGCTTTCACATACGGGTTTTCCGGAAACGGCCCGTGCCCTTGGATGAGCTCCATTGTCGCCCGGCGGTAGGCGAGATCCGCCCAGGAGAGCTGCACAAGGAATCGCTCACACTTCCTTTCCTCATACTCCTCCCTAAGTCCGTCAAAATCCTTCCGGCAGGACTCGTGCTCCTCAAGAAGTTCATCGAGCGTTGTGAAAACTGTCCTCTCATGATACTGCGGATACCGCTCCCAGAGCATATTCAGGCGGTCGAAGGAATATGACGGCAGAGGTTTTCCGTGCGGGGCGGGCAAGTTTTGGCTCCCGGACCCGTTTAGAATCTTCTGCCCGATGCCCTCTGCCATATCGTCTCCTCCGCCTTCTCATGAAACTGCCCGGCCCTTTGCGGGACCGGGCAGGCAGCTTTCCTCGCAGGATGCCGCTTTCACAGGCCGCTATCCCTGCGCTTTCTTGTTCTCCCTGTAGATCTGGGCGAGGCCGCCGTGGGAGGTCTCGCGGTACTTCTCGTTCAGGTCGAGGCCGGTGCGGTACATTGTCGCGACCACCTCATCAAAGGAGATCTTGCGGGTCGCGTACAGGAACCTGGACAGATTGACCGCACTAAGAGCACGCATTGCGGCGACGGCGTTGCGCTCGATGCAGGGGATCTGCACCAGGCCGCCGACGGGGTCGCAGGTAAGGCCAAGGTTGTGCTCCATCGCGATCTCCGCAGCGTACTCGATCTCATCGATGCTCAGGCCCTGCAGCTGTGCGACAGCCGCCGCAGCCATGGAGCAGGCGCTTCCGATCTCCGCCTGGCATCCGCACTCGGCGCCGGAGATGCTCGCGTTGGTGCGGATCACGTTGCCGACAAGGCCGGCGACCGCCAGCGCATCGAGAATTTCCTCCTCCGGGAAGCCCCTGTCCTTATACATGTAGTAAAGGATGGAGGGCAAAACTCCGCAGCTTCCGCAGGTAGGTGCGGTAACAACCACGTTCTCCGCCGCATTTTCCTCGCTGACTGCGTAGGCATAGGCAGCGATCACGCGGTTCATCTGCACATCCGCGCTCTCGTTGTAGCAGCGCTTGCCGTAGAGGTATTTTGCTTTTCTTGTCAGGTTCAATCCGCCGGGAAGGATGCCCTCCGCCTCAAGGCCCCGCTCCACCGCGTTCTGCATGGCCTTCCACACGGTTTTCAGGTACTCCCGCAGGGTATAGCCCTCGAGGATGTAAATCAGCTGAAGGATGCTGATCTTCTCCTGGTTGCAGAGCGCGACGATCTCGGAGAAGTTTTTCTGCGGATACACGTCTTTGTCCTCCGCGGAGGACTCGTTCTCGATCCGGATCGATCCGCCGCCGATACTGAAAATCCGGGTGGATGCGATCTCATTTCCGTCCTTGAATGCCTTAAACAGCATGGTGTTCGGATGCGGAAGATCCTTCTCCTTCGTCTCATGATCAAAGATGATCTTCGCGCCGGGCAGACCTTCCAGAATCGCCTTTCCCGTTCCATGTCCCTCACCGGTGAAGGCAAGAGAGCCGAACAAGGTCACTTCATAGGAATCGGCGTCCGGGTAGCGGCTGCCGAAAGTCTGTGCCGCATGGTACGGGCCGACCGTGTGGGAGCTCGACGGCCCGTTGCCGATCTTGTAAACACTAGTAATACTTTTCATCAAATACGAACATCTCCTTTCCGGTACCAGGTGCCAGGGGACGGTTCTCTGGTCAGTTTTCAGAAAACTTGCCAGGGGACGGTTCTCTGGTTAGTTTTCTGAATTCTCGCCGGGGGACGGTCCTCTGGTTAATTTTCTGAATTCTCGCCGGAGAACCGTCCCCTGGTCACCCTGGTCAGTTGCGGATCAGGCCGGATTACAGAGGAAGCTTCTTCCCCTCTTTCTTCCACTCCAGGAACTCTGCAGTCGCCGTGAAAATAACGTCGCCGGAGGAATTAAGGGCGGTCTCCAGGGAATCCTGGATCACGCTGACGATGAAGCCGACACCGACGATCTGCATCGCGACATCATTGGAGATACCGAACAGCGAGCAGCCGAGCGGAACCAGAAGGAGCGAGCCGCCGGCAACACCGGAAGTTCCGCACGCGGAGAAGGTCGCGACAACGCTTAAGAGGATGGCCATGGGCAGTGTGATCTCGGCACCTGCGGTATAGGCCGCGCAAAGGGCGAAGGTCGTGATAACCGCTGCCGCGCCGTCCATGTTGATGGTAGAACCGAGCGGGATGGAAACGGAGTACATGTCCTCATCCAGTCCAAGCTCCTTGCAGAGCTCCATGTTAACGGGGATGTTGGCCGCGGAGCTTCTGGTGAAGAACGCGGTCACACCGCTCTGGCGGATGCACTTGAAGATCAGCGGGTAAGGATTGTGGCGCAGCGTAATACCGACGATGAGCGGATTGACAACAAGCGCGACGAGAAGCATGGACACCACGAGGACAACAACAAGCTCGCCGTAGGTAGTGAAGATCTCGAGTCCGCTGGAGGAAACCGCGTCAAACACCAGACCGAGGATACCGAAAGGAGCACAGCTGATGACCCAGCGCACAACCTTGGAAACACCGTCTGCAAGATCCTCCATGATCTTCTTGGTTCCTTCGCCGGCCATCTTCAGTGCGAGACCGAAGATTACAGCCCAGAACAGGATGCCGATGTAGTTGGCATTTGCGAGAGCTTTGACCGGATTGTCGATGATGCTCATGAGCAGGTTCATGATAATCTCGGACATGCTCCCGGGTGCGGTATAGCCCTGGCTTGCATCAATTCCGGCAAGCGTGATGGTGACAGGATGGATGAAATTAACGAGCACCGCCACGACAGCCGCGCAGAGCGTGCTGAACAGGTACAGGAAAATAACGGTGCGGAACTTCGACATGTTGCCGCCCTTGGCGTTGGCGAGAGACGAAGCGACGAGCACGAAAACCAGAAGCGGTGCGATCGCTTTCAGCGCCCCGACGAAGAGCGTACCGAGCACGGCAATTGCCCGGAAGTTCGGAACCGCGAGACCGAGGATCGCGCCGATCACCAGACCGATCAGGATCCGTACAATGAGACTGAGTGAATTCCATTTTTTGATCATTCTTAACCCCCTTGTTTGATGTTCCCCCATAAATAAGTTAAACCGCCCGAGGCATCCTTACGGTCTCCATGTCTGTGACTATTCAAGATGCTCTGACGGCTATTACTGTATT
>OMSM01000349.1 GCA_900313745.1 uncultured Lachnospiraceae bacterium | reverse complement strand
ACTTTCAGGGATATGGTGAACGCGGGAATGAAGGCTGTCGTAATGGAGGTCTCCTCCCAGGCGCTCATGCTTCACCGCACGGCAGGCTTCATCTTCGATATCGGCATGTTTACCAATATTGAGCCTGACCATATCGGACCCAATGAGCACGCAAGCTTCGAGGAATACCTTAACTGCAAGGCGAAGCTTTTCTCCCAGTGCCGCATCGCCATCGCCAACGGGGACGACCCGCATACGGATGACGTGCTCGCGCACTGCGGATGTCCCGTTGAGAAATATGGGTTTGAGGAGGGCAATGATCTCAGAGCGTCCGATTTCACCCTGATCCGGACAAAGGGAGAGCTCGGCGTATGCTTCACGGTGTCCGGCCTGATGAATATGACCGTCACTGCTCCTGTGCCCGGCAGGTTCTCCGTGTACAACGCGATGGCGGCGATGATGGTCGCCCGCCACTTCGGGATCACGGGGGATGCCGTAAACGATGCCCTGCGCGGAATCCGGGTCCGCGGCCGCATTGAGCTTATTCCCGTAAGTGACTCCTTCACGCTGTTAATCGACTACGCACACAACGCGATGGCTCTGGAGAATCTCCTCTCCACACTTAAGGAATACCGGCCCGAGAGGCTGGTCTGCCTGTTCGGCTGCGGGGGAAACAGGTCAAAACTCCGCCGCTTCGAGATGGGGGAGGTCAGCGGCAATTACGCGAATCTGACGATTATTACCTCGGATAACCCCCGGTTTGAGGACCCGATGGATATCATTGCGGACATCCGCACCGGGATTTCCCGCACGAAGGGGGAGTACATCGAGATCCCGGACCGCAAGGAAGCGATCCGCTACGCAATAAAGAACGGACAGCCCGGGGACATCATTGTCCTCGCGGGCAAGGGACACGAGGATTACCAGGAGATAAAAGGGGTGAAATACCCCATGGACGAGCGGGACCTCATCAGGGATATCCTGGCGGAGGAAGCGCAGAATACCGAAGGCGGAACTGAAGGGGAATGACCGGAAAAAATACAGCGGCAAGTAAGCTTAATGACGGGGAAGAAGTGCTCTTCGCGCAGATAATCATCGATATCTCCCATGAGAAAGTGGACAGGCCTTTCACTTACCGCATTCCCCGGAGTCTTGTCAGCGCAATCCGGCCGGGAAGCCGGGTACGTGTGCCCTTCGGCGTGAAGAACAAGGAGCGGACAGGATACTGCGTAGGCATCACCGACCGGTGTACCTACGACCCGGACAAGGTAAAGGAGATCATCGGGCTTGAAGCGCCGGGTCCGGACGACGAGGAGACGGCGATCAAGCTCGCGCTCTGGATGAAGGAGCACTACGGCTCCACGATGATCATGGCGCTGAGGACGGTTCTTCCTGCCAGAAAGGCGGTAAAGCCGCTGGAGAACAGGACGGTCGTGCTGAAGAGCCCGCCGGAGGAAATCCCGGCGCTCAGGGAGGAGTTTTTCCGCAGGCATCAGGTGGCGCGTCTGAGGCTTCTGGAGAGCCTTGTCAGGATACCGGAACAGCCCTTCTCCCTCATCACGTCAAAACTTCACATTCCCCCTGCGACGGTAAGATCGCTGGAAAAAAAGGGAATTCTTGAAATCAGGACGACGACCCAGCTCAGAAATCCCGTGAACGCGCCCTCGGAGTACCGGAGAGAGGGACATTCTCTGAACAGCGGCCAGCAGGCGGTTGTGGACGGGGTGATCCGGGACTTCGATAATGGGACGCCCTCGGTCAGTCTGGTGAAGGGGGTCACGGGGAGCGGGAAGACAGAGGTCTACATCCGCATCATTGAGGAGATGGTCAGGCGCGGGCGGCAGGCGATTGTCCTTATTCCGGAGATCGCGCTGACCTACCAGACCCTTCTCCGGTTCTACGGACATTTCGGGAACCGGGTTTCCGTCATCAATTCGTCACTCTCCGACGGGGAGCGCTATGATCAGTACGAAAGGGCGAGAAAGGGCGAAATCGACGTGATTATCGGCCCGAGATCCGCTCTTTTCGTTCCTTTTCCGCGCCCCGGCATCATCGTCATCGACGAGGAGCACGAGAACAGCTACAAAAACGAGAACATGCCGAAATACCATGCCAGGGAGACCGCTGTGGCACTGGCCGGGCTGAAGGGCGCCTGCGTGCTCCTGGGTTCCGCGACGCCCTCGCTGGAGGCCTCCTACCGGGCAAGGACGGGGCAGTACCGCTATTATGAACTTGCGGAGAGGGCGACAGGCCAGTCAATGGCCAGGGTGCATGTCGCGGACATGCGCGCCGAACTTATGGCGGGCAACCGTTCTGTTTTTTCGGAACAGCTGAAATCTCTCATCGATGACCGCCTGAGGAAGAAGGAGCAGATCATGCTCTTCCTGAACCGCAGGGGGTACGCAGGTTTTGTCTCCTGCCGGGCCTGCGGCCATGTGATGAAATGCCCTCACTGCGACGTTTCCCTGTCCTGGCACCGGAACGGCAGGCTCATGTGCCACTACTGCGGGTATACGGCGCCGGCGGTGAAGGTCTGTCCGGAGTGCGGCTCCGGGTATATCGGCGCTTTCCGCGCGGGGACGGAGCAGATCGAGTCCCTTGTGTTAAAGGAGTGGCCAGGCGTGAAAGTGCTCAGAATGGATGCGGATACCACATCCACGAAAAATGCCCACGAGAAGATTCTCTCCGCCTTTGCGAACGAGGAGGCGGATATACTTATCGGGACGCAGATGATCGTCAAGGGCCATGACTTCCCCAAGGTCACCCTGGTGGGAATCCTTATGGCGGACATGTCTCTCAATACAGGGGATTACCGCGCCGCCGAGCGGACCTTCGCGCTGCTTGTGCAGGCGGCGGGCCGGGCCGGAAGGGGCGAGCTCGCGGGGGAGTGCGTGATACAGACGTACGAACCGGACAATTACGCAATCCGCTGTGCGACGAAGCAGGATTACGACGCATTCTACACCGAGGAGATCCGCTACAGGGAGATTCTCGGGTATCCGCCGGTCTGCCACATGATGGCTGTGCAGGTGCAGGATCCGGACGAGGACAGCGCGCTGGCGGCTGCCGGAATACTTAGGGAGGCGGCGGACAGCTGCGGGGGAATGATCCGGGTGATCGGCCCTTCGGAGGCATCAATACGGCGGATAAAGGACATTTACCGTTTTGTCCTGTACGTAAAGGACACGGATTATGATAAACTGATAGGATGCCGGAATGCACTGGAGGAGGCGGAGGAGAAGCTTAAGGCAGAACCTCGTTTTAAGAAAACCGCCGTTCAGTTCGACTACGATCCGGTCAACCCATATTAAAGCAGAAACTGCGCCATCGGTGCTCACGCACCGGGCGCCGCATTTTAGCGAGGTATAAAAATGGCGATCAGAGCAATCAGGGAGTTTGGAGACCCGGTACTGGAGAAGACCGCGAAGCCGGTGGCGGAGATGACCGCAAGGTACACCGAGCTCATAGAGGACATGCTGGAGACGATGTACGATGCGGGGGGCGTGGGGCTTGCCGCGCCTCAGGTAGGAATTCTGAGGAGAATAGTGGTTATCGACGTCTCCGAGGACGGGAGCGATCCTATTATTCTCATCAATCCGGAAATCGTGGAGACGAGCGGGGAACAGACCGGCATGGAGGGATGCCTCAGCCTTCCCGGCAAGCAGGGACAGGTGACAAGGCCCAATTACGTTAAGGTAAAGGCTTATGACCAGAATATGCAGCCTGTTGAGAAAGAAGGCACCGAGCTCCTTGCCCGGGCGTTCTGCCATGAGATCGATCATCTGAACGGTCATGTTTATACCGAGTTCATGGAAGGCGAGCTTCAGGATGTAGGAGAGGCCGCGCCGGAAGAGGTGGAGGAGTAATGCGCATTGTATTCATGGGGACGCCGGATTTTGCGGTGGAAGTACTGAAGCGTCTTGCGGGGAGCGGTGAGGAGATTGTCCTCGCGGTTACCCAGCCTGACCGCGTAAAAGGCAGAGGAAGAACGGCCTCGCCTTCACCGGTGAAGGCGGAAGCCGAAGCTCTGGGCATTCCGGT
>OMSM01000144.1 GCA_900313745.1 uncultured Lachnospiraceae bacterium | reverse complement strand
TACATCAAGGAGAGCCCTCAGGCATACCGGCACGTACTGGAGAACCGCGCGGCGATCTCGGAATCTTTCGTGGAGCTGTACCGCAGTACCATGCCTGATGTGGTGTTCCTTGTGGGGAGCGGGACATCACTTAACGGCTGCCTGGCAGCAGCGCCGTTTATGGAGATGGTGCTTGGTCAGGAGGTGAGGGCCTGTGCCGCGTCTGACATGCCTTCTGTTCACGGCATGAAGCCTCTCTTTATTTACGTATCCCAGGGGGGCAATTCCACCAATACATCAAAGGCAATTGAGGACTATTCGATGTACCCTTCACTTGTGATCACCGGAAGTGAGAAAGGGTATATCAATGCCATGGGAACTAAATGGCAGCTCCTCGAGTGCGGTGAGGAGCTGGCGGGCCCTAAAACGAAGGGGTATATCGTGACAATCATCCAGCTCTATGTCGCCGCACTGGAGACCGCAAAAGCGCTGGGAAGAATCAGTGAAGAGCGGTATCAGGAGATAGTCGGAGTGCTGGAGAAGGCCGGGGAGAATTTCGACGGCAATGTGGAGGCAAGCGACGAATGGTTTAAACGCAATGTCAATCTGTTAAAAGGACTGCATGCGGTGTTCATGACCGGGAAGAAGCTTGACGCGGTGATCGCGAGGGAAGACGGCCTCAAAATCATGGAGACCCTGCTCATTCCCGTGCTTGCATATGATTTCGAGGAAGCACTGCACGGCCCGGCGAGCTGCCTGGACAACCGGGTGGCCGGATTCTACTTCGTTCCGGAGGAGAGCGATCCGGACGCGCAGAGAACCCGTGCACTGGCGGAGTTCCACAGAAAGCGCTGCGGAGCAGTTTTCACCATTACCTCTGAGGAGACGGGAGATCCCAGAGACTGTGTCGTGAAGACCACTGGGGAGTGGTATACCTCGCCTTTTGAGCGGAGTATCGCCTGCCAGCTGGTCGGGGCGCTGATCCCCGGGCTTACCGCAATGGATCCGCAGTCAGGCCATCAGCGCTTCAGGGAGCTGAGCGACGCGGTTCACACCAAACACCAGGAGGATCACTGATGAACTACTGTATAGGAATTGACAGCGGGGGAACCCATTACCGCATGCGCGCTCTGTCTCCTGACGGAGCACTCCTCGGCGAGATGGAGGGACAGGTCGCAAGCCACTATCGCTTCCGGAGGGAGGAGAGTGCCCGCAGGATCCGGGAGAATCTGGCCGCTCTTCTCGACTCGTTCGGCGGCAAACCGGAGGACTGCCTGTACATTGTGTGCGGTTCGACAGGAATTGACAGTCCGGAAGACGAGACGGAGGTTACCGCCATCTACTCGGAGGATATCGGCTTTTCCTGCCCGGTGAAGATAATCAACGACGCCGAGCTGGCCTTAAGGACCGTAACCGGCGGTGACGGAGTCCTCGTTCTCTCAGGGACCGGCTCCATCGCCTGCGGGTTTGATGAGAACGGGGAGCTGGTCAGGACCGGCGGATGGCCGAACGGAATGTTCGGCGACGAAGGCTCAGGCCAGTGGATTGACAAGTCCGCGCTTAACTATCTCGGCCGGTGGTATGACGGTCTGGTCCCGGAAGGCGAGCTGATTCATGAGATCCTGAAGATCACAGGAATTAACGGAAGAAAAGATCTCTGTGACATGGCAATAAGCGGAAAGATCCCTCAGCTTGGCGCGGGCGTCGACCGTGCCGCTGCGGCTGGAGACGAGGCCGCCGTCGGGCTTCTTAAGCGCGCTGCCGCAGAGGTGGCAGGACTTCTTAAGGACATCGTCACCTTGTCGGGGATTGACAGGCGTCAGCCGGACTTCAAGGTGGCGGTGTGGGGAAGCACCATCCTGAAATCCCCTGTGTATTTCGAGACCTTCTGCACACTGGCCCATGAGCTTTATCCGGCCTGCCAGGTCATGAGGCCGTCTCTCACTGCGGTGGAAGGAGCGGCGGAAATGGCGCTTAAGCTTTGTGCAATTTGACGCATTTTTGCCCGTATCCTCCGGACTTTTCTCTTTTGGGTATCGAACGCAGGGATGATAAAATGACTTAGCTGCATTTATCACCGTTCATCAGGCTATAAAGAGAATGGAGGATTTATATGGGTGGTTTTTTCGGAGCTGCGCTGCGTACAGACTGTGTTTTCGATCTGTTCTACGGGACGGATTATCATTCCCACCTGGGGACAAAGCGTGCCGGGCTTGCGGTTTACGACCGGGAGAAGGGCTTTGACAGAGCGATTCACAATATAGAAAGCTCCAATTTCCGCCCCAAATTTGACGACGATATCCTCAAAATGAAGGGAAACCTTGGCATCGGGTGTATCTCAGACTACGAGCCTCAGCCCCTGATCGTGCGCTCCCACCTTGGCACCTACGCGATTACGACCGTCGGCAAGGTAAACAACATCAAAGAGCTCTCGGATAAGCTGTTTAACAACGGTTTCTCTCATTTCCAGGAGATGAGCGGCGGTGAGATCAACCCTACCGAGCTGACAGCCGCGCTGATCAACACGAAAAGCTCGATCGTTGAGGGAATCCGCTACGCCCAGGAGGTCATCCGAGGCTCGATGACCATGCTCCTTCTCACAAAGGAGGGCATCTACGCGGCGAGGGACAAGTTCGGGAGGACTCCGGTGCAGATCGGCCGCAAGGATCTCGGTTACTGCGTCTGCTTCGAAAGTTTTTCCTATCTGAACCTGGGATACCGTTTCAACCGGGAACTGGGACCGGCGGAGGTCGTGTTCATCACCCCCGACGGGGTGGAGACGGTCGCGCCGCCCATGGAACACATGAGGATCTGCACGTTTCTCTGGATCTACTACGGATTCCCGGCGTCGACCTATGAGAAGCGAAATGTGGACGATGTGCGCTACAGCTGCGGCAGGCACCTGGCGATGCGCGATATTGCGAAAGGCAAAACTCATCCGGACATCGTGGCCGGTGTTCCGGATTCCGGGGTCGCCCATGCGGTAGGATATTCCAATGCCTCCGGTGTGCCGTATTCGCGCCCGTTTGTGAAATATACGCCCACCTGGCCGAGATCGTTTATGCCCACCATCCAGAGCCGGAGGAACCTCATCGCGAAGATGAAGCTTATTCCGATCAAGGAGCTGATTGAGGGGCGGAAACTGCTGCTTATTGACGATTCCATCGTTCGCGGAACCCAGCTGAGGGAAACCACGGAGTATTTATACCGCAACGGAGCGAAGGAGGTTCATATCAGGCCCGCCTGTCCGCCGCTCGTTTTCGGCTGCAAGTACCTCAACTTCTCCCGCTCGAGCTCTGAGGAGGAACTGATCACGAGAAGGGTGATCGAGCGTCTTGAAGGGACAAAGGAGCCGACGGAGGAGACGCTCACCAGATACACCGATCCGGATTCGGAGGAGTACGAGGCGATGCTTGAAGCGATCCGGAAGGAGATGAACTTCACCTCGCTTCACTATCACCGCCTTGATGACATGATCGAGGCGATCGGGCTTGAGCCCTGCAAGCTGTGCACCTACTGCTGGAGCGGCAAGGAGTAGGAATAAGCGGTGCATCAGCACAGCTAATTCCGTACATGGCGGTTCCCGTCAGAGAACCGTCCTCACGGTCCCCGGACCGTCTATCTGAAAGGAGAAGTGATGAAGGTTCTTTTTATTGCCGGTGACGTGTGGCACCCCATGGAAGTCATAAGGAGAGGCCTGGATTCCTTTGGAAACAAGCTTGACGGAATTGAGATGGATTTTGTTGAAGCTGCCAAGGATATCCTGACCCCGGAGTTCATCCGCGCCTATGATGTGATTGTCATCGCCAAAGGGAACGCGGTCGCTTCCTTCAACAGCGCGCCGTGGTATGAGGATGGCGTTACCGAGGTAAGAGGAGAGGAATTCGGCGACTATCTCAGGGAAGGACACGGAATGGTTTTCCTTCACGCGGCGAACTGCATCGGCAAGGATGCGCTGCCCGCGTATTACGCTTTAAACGGCAACTGGTTCATAGGGCATCCTCTTCGCTGCCCTGTGGAGTACAAAGTGGTCAAAACTAACGAACTCACCGAGGGGGTGGAGGATTTCACCGAGAGAGACGAGCATTACATGCTCTCCGATGTTGCCGTGGATGCGGATATCTTCCTTGAGTCCCGTTCACCGGAGGGCGGCGTGCAGGCGGCCGGATACACCAGGAGAATCGGTGACGGGCGAGTCGCGGTGATTACCCCCGGACACACACTTGCGGTGTGGACAAATGAGAATTTCCAGAAACTTCTCGTCAACGCACTCCATTGGGCGGCGGGAGAGAAGTAATACCCGGAACTGTCAGACACGTAATCCGGCAGCTGTTCCCGATCGGAAGGGGGCGGCTGCCGGACTATTTTACCGCATTGTTTCTTGCAAAAAACAGGGCGCAGTGACAGAATAGAAGTATAAATATTCAGTTCTTGGCCAATATTTCAGACAGTATTGGAGAAGGGAGCAGCTTATGAAGAAATACATTGCGGAGTTTATCGGCACAGCGGTGCTGGTATTGTTCGGCTGCGGCAGCGCGGTTGCCGCAAACAGCCTGGCAGGAGCAAACGGGGAGGCCGTTCCGCTCGCACTCACCACGCTTCTTATCGCCTTCGCCTTCGGCTTAAGCATCGTCGCAATGGCGTATACAATAGGCGGTATTTCCGGATGCCACATCAATCCTGCGGTTTCTCTGGGAGTGTTCATTGCCGGAAAGCTGGATAAGAAGGATTTCCTCGGATATATTCTCGCCCAGTTCCTCGGCGGCTTGTTCGGAGCGGATCTGCTCGTTCTCTTCTTCGGAAGCAACGCTTCGCTCGGGACCAACGGCTTCGGTGAGGCCAGCGCGCTTGGGACCCCCGGCGGTGTTGCCTTTATCGTGGAAGTCGTACTTACCTTCGTATTCGTTCTCCTGATCCTGAATGTGACCTCCAAACCTGAGTATTCCAACATTGCCGGCCTGGTGATCGGCCTCACGCTGACGCTGATTCACATTCTGGGCATTCCCTTCACCGGGACCTCCGTCAACCCTGCCCGTTCCTTCGGCCCCGCACTTCTGGCCGGCGGCACCGCACTTCGCCAGGTTTGGCTGTTCATTGTTGCGCCTCTTGCCGGCGCGGCACTTGCAGGGCTCTGCTTTACCAAGTTCCTGAACGCGGAGGAAGCTCCGGCAGAAGCTGGGGAGCCTGAGGAGGCAAAGGCGGAATAATAAATAAATAATAGAACAGAAACAGTTTGATTTACGCAGATGGACGCGGTTTAGCGTCCATCTGTTTTTCTGAAGAAAAAGGCTTGCCAAAAATAAAATATGTGATAAGATATCTATTGTTCTGATGCGATCATAGCTCAGCTGGGATGAGCGTCCGCTTGACGTGCGGGAGGTCACAGGTTCGATCCCTGTTGGTCGCAGAAC
>OMSM01000387.1 GCA_900313745.1 uncultured Lachnospiraceae bacterium | reverse complement strand
ATGGCGGAGAGCGCCGCGAAAGCGGTATCCATACTGGAGAACGAGCGCGTCGACCTGTGCATCATGGACATCAACATGCCCCAGATGACCGGGCTGGAGCTCTATGAGATCGTGAGGAAAAACTGGCCGCAGTGCAAGGTGATTTTCCTTACCGGCTATTCCGAATTTGACTACGTGTATAAGGTACATAAACACGCCAAGTACGTTCTGAAGGCTGACCGGGAGGAGGTTCTGCTGGAGGCGGTCCGGGAAAGCGTTCAGGAGCTGGAGAACGAGATGCTGGTGGCCCGGGCTGCCGACCTGGATCCCGAATTCAAGCTGCGTGCCGGTCTGTATCGTGCAGGCGCTTTTCTCAATGAACTCATTGACGGCTTTACCGATGTCCGCATCGTCACGGATGAAATTCTTCGGGATATGAATATCCCGCTGGTTCTGGAGAAGAAGTGCTATGCAGTGCTGATGCGCTGTGAGGAGATCGCTGACGCGGATTTTGACCGCCGCCAGCTCATCAGCGAACAGATCATACTGCTGCTGGAACGGTATTTTATGAGCGCGTCGGAATGCGCCGTCGCCGAGTATAAGAAAAGTAATTACCTGCTGATCCTGCAGCCCCGGAGCGAGTTCTCCGAGGCGACCGAGGTCAGGCGTATCGCGAGCATCTGCTCGCTTTTCCAGAATGCGCTCCTGCTCAACGCAAATACCTCTGCGGCGATACTGGTCCCGGATCAGGCCATGAGCTTTCAGCAGATTATCCGCTTCTTCGGGCTGTTCTTGGCCTCGATAGGCACGGTAGAACCGGGAGATACCCAGCTATACGCCTGTGAGCGGGACGGCGGAAGGCCTCATAAAGGAGGGCTTTCCGACAGGACGAGAATGCAGGCGCTGCGCGCGGCGATCAAGCTGGATCATTTGTTTGAGACCGGCAACCGGGAGGAGACCCTCAGGGTGATCCGCCAGATCCGCGATGCTTCGGGAGATGTTCCGGACATGCAGGATCTGCTCCTTCTGGAAATATACTACAGGATCGCGGCGGAACTGCTCGGCCTGGTCAAACAGCTGGAATTTCAGCCTGAGGATACCTTCCTTCTGAGGCTGGACGAGGTCCTGAATGTCTCCTTTCATAAGAACTGGGAGCGGGCCTTCACATATCTGGAAGAGGCTACCCGGAAGGTATTCGATCTGTATGAGAAGAACCACAGCGAGCAGCAGGAGGGGCTGGTCGCCCGGATCAAGGATTATATCAATGCGCACATCAGCGGCGATACTTCCCTGTCCTCTCTTGCGGACAATTTCCATTTCAGTCAGGAATATCTGCTGCGCGTGTTCAAGAAGGAGGAGGGAGTCACTATCCTTCAGTACATCAATGAGCTCAAGCTTGCGAGAGCAAAGGAACTGCTCGCGGATCAGAAGCTGCAGATCAAGGAAATCGCCCAGATGCTGGGTTTCAGTGACACAGGATATTTCAATTACTTTTTCCGGTCCAAAACGGGGCTGTCCCCCCGCACGTACCGGAAGGAGATTCCGGGGGGAAGGCCGTAGGGCCTTTTGCCGGCCGCGGGTTGGAGAACCGGCGGCCGGGACAGACAAGACCGGTGAATCAGACAGAATAAGGAGTGAAGAATGAAATACGAGTTTCCGGATAATTTCATCTGGGGTGTGGCTACCGCAGCCCAGCAGGTAGAGGGTGCCGCCTTCGAGGACGGCAGAGGTCTTTCCATATGGGACGTCTTCGCCCGTATCCCGGGCAAGGTAAAGGACGGTCAGGTGCCGGACGTCACCTGTGACCAGTACCATCGGTACGAGGAAGACGTGAAGCTGATGAAGGATCTGGGAATCAAAAGCTACCGTTTTTCCTTCTCCTGGCCGAGAATTCTGCCTGACGGCACCGGGAAGGTCAATCAGGCAGGCGTGGACTACTACCGGCGCCTGATCCGGTGCCTTAAGGAGAACGGCATCGAACCCAACGCCACCATGTACCACTGGGACCTGCCCTGGCAGCTGCAGCTTAAGGGCGGCTGGGGAAACCGGGAAAGCATCCGGTGGTTTACCGAGTATGCGAAGGTGCTTCTGGACAACTTCGGGAGCGAGGTGAATCTGTGGGTCACCTTTAACGAGCCCATTGCCACGTACGTTGGCTACGGCATGGGAACCTTTGCCCCGGGGCTTACCGATGAGAAGTACGCCCGCCAGGCCCTCCACAACCTGCTGGTGGCACACGGTGAAGCGGTGAAACTGTTCCGTTCCTGCCGGCTGCCTGATGCCAAGATCGGCATTGTGGTGGACATCTGGAAGCACAGGGCCGGGCGCCCCGGCAACGAGGAGGACGAGGCAGCCGCGCTTAAGGGCAATGAGATTGCGGGCTACGGCTGGTTTCTGCATCCCCTGTTCCTTGGCGGGTACTCCGAGGAGCTGACGAAATACTACACAGAGAACGGTCTCACGCCCGCAGCGGAGCCCGGCGACTTTGAGACGATTAAGGAGCCCATCGACTTCTATGGCCT
This sequence comes from uncultured Lachnospiraceae bacterium, assembly GCA_900313745.1. Classification (GTDB taxonomy): domain Bacteria; phylum Bacillota; class Clostridia; order Lachnospirales; family Lachnospiraceae; genus CAG-791. Next base: position 4,344 of record OMSM01000387.1, on the reverse strand, counting down.
CAACTTCTACAACGGCATTGTCGACAACGCAGAGGAGGCCCGCAGGCGCGCCGAAAAACGGCAGGCGGGCGGAGGCAACTACCAGGACAAGCCTGAGCAGCATCCCGAAGCGATCTATGAAGTAATGCACATGCTGGTGGAAAAATACCATGTAAGCGTGCCGATCTATGTGACCGAGAACGGTGCCCTCCAGCTGGATTTCGGCGACAGGCCGAAGGAGTATTTCCTGGACGATCCGGACCGGGTGGCTTATCTCAAGGAGGTCTTCCGGTGGCTGCACAAGGCCATTGCCGACGGCATCGACATCCGCGGCTATTATCTCTGGAGCCTTCTGGACAATTTTGAGTGGAATGTGGGCACCTTCATGCGCTACGGCATCTGCTATACCGATTTCCGGACGCTGGAGCGGACTTATAAGAACAGCGCCTTATGGTACCGGCAGGTAATCGGAGACAACGGCTTCGAAGGGTAAAGACGGAAAGGGGGATCAATATGGAGCAGCTTGAGCCATTGAAGGTCGGAGTGATCGGCACCGGCATGATCAACAGGATCTACATGGACAATATCCATGAGAGGTTCAGCATAGTGAAGCTGGCGGCCGTGGCGGACCGCAAAGTCGAGAAGGCGATAAAAACAGCAGAGCGTTATGAGGGCGTAAAGGCCTGCTCCATAGACGAGCTTCTGTCGGATCCCTCCATTGACATCGTGCTGAATCTTACGCCTCCTTATGTGCACCGCGAAATGCTGGAACGCATTCTGGTGGCCGGCAAGCACGCCTATACGGAAAAAACCTTCACCATGAATACGGGTGAGGCGGCAGAGCTGATGAAGATCGCGGATGAAAGGCACCTGCTGCTCGGTTCCGCGCCGGACACCTTCTTCGCCAGCTGGGTGCAGAAGGCCAGGGAAGTGATCGACAGCGGAAAACTGGGCAGGATCACGTCCTTTGCGATGGTGGGAAACCGCGACAACGACCGCATGCTCCCTATCGTCACATATATGAACAAGCCGGGAGGAGGCGTCCTTCTGGATTACTGTGTGTACTATCTGACCATCCTGATCAATCTGCTGGGACCGGTGAGCAGCGTGTCCGCAAAAATCAAGGCTCCTTATCAGCAGCACCTGGATAATTTCGAGCATTCGCCGCATTTCGGCGAGATGATCGACACGCCGAACGAGAGCCAGATCTATTCGATCCTTGAACTGGAAAACGGCATTACGGGAACGCTTTCGATCAATTCGGACAGCTGCCTGTTTGACCAGACGTATTTTGCGATTTACGGGAATAAGGGCATCCTCTATCTGGCGTGCCCGGACTGGTTCAACGGGGAACTCAGCTTATACGAGAATACCTATGATTTTGAGCACGCAGATCAGCCTGTCCGTCTGAAACTGGAGGATCCCTATGCATTCAAGACGAACAGCCGCGGAGTAGGAATCGCCGATATGGCGTGGGCGCTCAGAGAGAACAGGGAACCGCGTGTCAGTGCGGAACGCTGCTACCATGTACTTGAGATCGAGGAGCGAATGATGGAAAGCAACGAGAAGAACGGACAGTTCTGCAGCGTTCTTTCCTCCTGCCGCCGATCGCTTCCGCTGACGATTCCGACAGAAGGCGAGGAGAGCAGCTTAATTACGGTGAGGAGGGACGACAGTGATCACTAAGGCGAACATGCATCTTGGGTTTAACTGCAGGGATCTTGATAAATCCATGTGGTGGTATGAGACATTTCTCGGCTGTCATGAGAAGTTTACCCTCTACTGGGGAGACATGATCCCGAAGAATCCGGAGCACTTAAAGGGAATGGATCCCGAAAGGCTCGCGTATCTGGAAAAGATAAAGGACGAAAAATGGATCGTTTATATGGAGTTTGAGGACTGCCCGGGAAGTTTTGTGGAGCTGTTCAACGAGCCCACGGCGCACGTTCCTCATGTCCCTGACCAGAGTGTGGACCTGAACTATACCCATTATGCGCATACGGTTGACGACGTGCAGGCCTTTTACGAGTCCGTGCTGGCTAAGGGCGGTGAGGAGTACGTCTATCTGCCGCCCCAGATCAATATGGACAGGGCGAGAGCCATGTGGCTGCAGGATCCGGACGGCAACCGGATGGAATTCATCGAGTATACACCGTACAGCATGGAGCTGATCGGCCGCGAAATGCCGGAGGGTGTGGACGTGTTCGGAATGATGATGCGCGGCGAGATCTGATGCAGACCGCCCGGTTATACAGGGAGCAAATGAAAAAGGAGGAGAATTTATGCCCGGTCCGTTCCCCTTTCCTGTTGACAGGAAACACTTTATCGGAATTGCCCTGCAGGATCTTAAGGCTGCGGGCATTGAGCCCGCGAGGCAGATCGTCCCGGCCTGGTTTGGATTCAGCACCCATGTGGACGCTGTTCCGGAGAAATGTGAAATCGAAATCACGGGGCGCAGTCAGTTCAAGCTGTTTGTGAACGGCAGGAGCCTGCTGTTCGGCCCATGCCGCAGCGCGAAGGATGTTGCCTATTACGATACGATTGACATCGCCCCTTATCTCCGCGCAGGAGAGAACCGGATTGTTATGCAGGTTTTCTCGTATCCGGAGAACCCGTCCATGACAGACCGGGAGGCTCAGGGGCCGAATTACTGCTACGGGGACAATGACGGCCCTGCGGTCTGCATTGACGGTGCGATCGGGGACAGGGATCCCGGCGATCCGGAGAACTGGCGGGTCTGGCTGGACGAGGGTCAGGGCTTCAACGCTTACGAAACCTTCCTGCTTGGAGCAAACGAGACCGTGGATGGCGCGAAAGCGCTGTCCAACCCGCTGCTTGCCGGACAATGGGAGGATCCCCGGATTCTTAAGGCAGCTTATGCGCAGATCATGCAGTATGATCCCTTCGGCGCAAGACGCGGCAAAACTTTTGAACCGCGGCCTGTTCCGCTGCTGTACCGGAAAGAAAAGGCTTTTCCGGGGTGGCAGAAAAAAACGATACCGGCTCATTCCTCTGAGCGCTTTATTGTGGACGCCGGTGAACTGACCACTGCCTGGTTCCGAATCGGCTTTGCGGGAGGCAAAGGGGCGAAGGTTCAGATCATGTATGCGGAGAGCTACTATCAGAGGGGAGAAGACGGGAAGAAGTACAAGGCCGTCCGCGATGACGAAAGCGGCTTCATCGACGGCGTTTATGATGAGTATACCGTGGGCGGGGACACCGTCTATGAGCCCTTCCGCTTCCGCACCTTCCGTTTTGTACAGATCAGTGCGGAGACCGGGGAGGAGGCGCTGACCATCCTTCCTCAGAATTATATCGAGACCGCGTATCCTCTGAACAACTGCAGGAAGCCGGATTTTACCGATCCCCGGAAGGAGAAGCTCTATGATGTGGCTTTCCGCACTCTGCAGCTCTGCGCCCACGACACCTACGAGGACTGCCCGTATTATGAGCAGCTGATGTATGCCTGCGATACCCGTCTGGAGATATTGTTTACCTATGCCGCCACAGACGATCTCGCCCTGCCCCGGCAGGCAATCCGGCTGTTTGGCAGCTCTCTCTTAAGCAGCGGTTTCACGCAGGCGAGGTTTCCTTCCAGGGAGGAGCAGATTATCCCGGCGTTTGCCCTGTACTTCGTGCTCATGCTGGACGACTATGCAGGCCATACCGGCGACCTCGATTTCGTGCGGCCATACATTCCGGCTGCGGAGAAAATCATAGAGACCTTCCTCGCCAGGCGCTGCGAAAGCGGTCTTCTGGCACCGCAGGGGTACTGGGACTACTTCGACTGGACAAAGAGATGGGCGGAGAAGAATATCGCCAATACGCCCACCGCGGTGACGGACGGGGAGAGCGCCCTGCAGAACCTCTTCTTTGTGTATGCGGTGCAGAGCTTCTGCCGCATCCTGCCCAAGTACGGGCGAAGCGACCTGGCAGAGTATTACCGGGAGGAGTGCAATAAGCTCTTAAGGCTTGTAGAAAGCACCTGCTGGAACGAGGAGAAGGGACTTTACAGGGAAGGGCCGCGGACCGAAGAGTACAGCCAGCACAGCCAGATCTACGCGGTGCTTACCGGGCTGGCTGAGGGCGAGAGGGCCAGGTCCATGATGGAGAAGGTGCTCGACGACAGGAGCCTTGTTCCGTGCTCGTTCATGCAGCAGTTTTATCTCTTCCGCGCGCTTGAAAAGGTCGGCATGTATGACCGTACGGAGGACCTCTGGCAGGCGTGGCAGGAGTTCATCGACCTGCACTGCAGCACCTTCCCGGAGACGCCCTTTGATCCACGCAGCGACTGTCATGCCTGGTCCGCACTGCCGCTGTATGAATTTGCCAGATGATTAAGGAAACATCGCCTTGCGGCGAAGT
>OMSM01000148.1 GCA_900313745.1 uncultured Lachnospiraceae bacterium | reverse complement strand
GCCACGATGTGCACGTTGTGGGAGGAGATCACATCCCTCGACCCGGTGATGGAGACGCTCGTGATCGGGATTCCCGCCCTGAAGAGCAGGTCCACTACGGTGAGCGCCTCGATTTCCTCACACCCGTCCGCGAGGAAAATCGCTACCTTCTCATTGATTGCCGCCTTGAATTCCGCCATGTCATTCCTCCGTTTCCGCTGCGTTTTCGTCCCTGCTGTCTTCACCTGCCGCCGGTTTCTCCGCCTTCCTCAGTCTCCGGAAGGTCACTGCCATGCGCTGCATGCGCCCGTTCAGCTCCGGCGTCAGCTGCTCCTTCTTAATCCTCCACTCCCAGTTGCCTCCGCCGAGAGTAGAAGGATGGTTGATCCTCGCCTCGTTCCCGAGATTCAGGTAGTCCTGCATGGGGATCACCGCCGTGTCCGCCGTGCTCATAAGTGCCGCCCGGATCATTGCGTCCGCCGCCTCACTCTCGTCCTTAATTCCGCAGTAATCCGAGACGAAGCGCCGCTCTCCTTCTCCGGTGCTTCCGTACCACCCGCGGCTGGTCTCGTTGTCGTGCGTCCCCGTGTACGCCACGCAGTTGGTATCCAGGTAGTTGTGCGGCAGATAGTCGCTGTCCCCGTAGGGATCAAAGGCGAACTGCAGCACCTTCATTCCCGGATAGCCTGTCTTTTTCACGAGCTCCAGCACGCTCGGAGTGAGATACCCCAGGTCCTCGGCGATGATCGCGCGGTCGCCGAGTTTTTCCTTCATCACCCGGAACAGGTCGTATCCCGGTCCCGCAACCCATTTCCCGCGCTCGGCGGTCTCATCCCCGTAAGGAATCTCCCAGTACTCGTCAAATCCCCGGAAGTGGTCAATCCTCAGTACGTCATACAGTTCGAAGCAGTGGGCGAGGCGCTCCATCCACCAGGCATAATCTGTTTTCTTATGGTAATCCCAGCGGTAAATCGGGTTGCCCCAGAGCTGTCCCGTAGCGGAGAACGCATCCGGAGGGCATCCTGCGACCACCTCGGGATACCCCTCCTCATCCAGCTTGAAGAGCTCGGGATGGCTCCAGGTATCCGCGCTGTCGAACGCCACGTAAATCGGGATGTCGCCGATTATCTTAATGCCCTTTTCGTTGGCGTAGCTCTTCAGCGCCAGATACTGCTTCGCGAAGAAGAACTGCTCGAACTCGTAGACCCGGATTTCCTCCGCAAGACGTACTTTCGCCTCGTCCAGGGCCGCCTGGTCCCTTGTGCGGAGCTTCTCCTCCCACTCGATATAGCAGCAGCCGCCGTTCTCCTCCTTGATGGCGGAATAGAGGGCGTAATCCGGAAGCCAGTCCTCGTTTTCCTTCACGAACTTCGCAAATTCCTTCCGTAAAGGATCATACTGCTTTTCCGCCCAGACCCCCTCCGGCCTCAGCGCATAGGGGCTTCCCGCGCACGCCCTGCGAAGAAGGGGCAGCCGGCTGTAATAAATATGCTCATAGTTGACGTAGCCCGGATTGTCGATTCCGCAGCCCCCCACCGCCCACTGGATCTTCATGGGCAGCGGCGCCGTGTGGGTCCGGAGTTCCAGAATCAGGTCCGTCACCTCGGAGGGCAGTCCCTCCCAGGGGTAATCCTGTCCGAGGATAGTGGCCGCGATGGCGTCAATGGCGCTGTCGGTCACCTTTGCCCCGCGGACGGCAAGCACCATGGCCGCGGCGATCTCCGGTTCCTTCAGGTACTTCTCATCCACCAGCTCATCCAGGTCGATGAAATACGGATTGCCCGCAAAGGTCGAGAAGGACTGGTAAGGGGAATCCCCGTAGCCCGTCTGGCCGAGCGGAAGGATCTGCCAGTAAGTCTGTCCCGCCTCCGCGATGAAATCCACAAAGGCATAAGCCTCCTTGGAGAAACTGCCGATGCCGTACTTTGACGGCAGGCTTGCTACCGGAAGCAGCACGCCGCAGCTGCGCTTAGTTTTGCTCATTGTCATACCTCGCTGAGGCAAAACCGCGAATGCGGTTTTGCCGAATGGGCACCCGGTGCGTCGGCACCGATGGTGTCGTTTTATCCCTCTTTTCCTGCCGGGGAAAGTCCCCGGATTATAATTATCCGCGCATGAAGCTGGGAAGCTCGTCCTTCAGGACCTCTATTGACCTCACCTCAATGCCGCTCTGGGCGAAATAGAAATCCACATAATTCTCGATGGAGCCGAAAGCCATCATCTTCGCGTCCCGGATGATACTCTCCCCGCCTGTTCCGCTTATGGTAAAACTTCCGAGCATCGTTCCGTTCATCTTCACCGTGACCGTGCTCTGGGAGAGCTCCCCGAGAGAAGAAGCCAGCTCCATACGGAGGATGTACGCCCCGATCCCGGGCATCACCAGGCGGTACCGGTCAAGGGAATCCGCCTCCGTGTGAAGCCCGGAGATATCCAGCTTCTGTCCCTCTCCTCCGACCTCCAGCTGCCTGACGGCCGTCTGCGGCTGCTCATATACCGTGCCGCGCAAGGTCTCCGGCCTGCCGGCCTCACTGACCTCATCCTCACCGCCTTCCGCGAAAAACGAGCAGGCAAGGCCGCAAAGCGCGCGGCATACATTGGCCGCGTTCCTTAAAAGTTCTCCCCGGGTTATCCTGCCGCCGGAGAGCCCCTCCGCGGTGTTGTCGTTCATGCTGTTGAACGCGGCGTCCCCGGCCACCATGAAGACGTCGTTCTGCGCGCGTACCATTGCGGCGGTATTCTGCGCCGAGCCCTCGCCGCCCTCGTCGTTCATCCTCGCCCACCAGTCGGTCATCACCATGCCGTCAAAACCCCACTGGTTCCGCAGGATGGTAGTGTTCAGGTCATAGCTCCCCGCGGTCCAGAGACCGTTGACCGGATTATAGCTGCTCATGATGAGGCTGGCGCCGTAGTCCTTCACGCACATCTCAAAGGCCTTCAGGTAGATCTCCCTCAGCGCCCGCTCTGAGATCACGGAGTCGCAGAAATGGCGCCTCTTCTCCTGGGAGTTGGCAGCGAAATGTTTGATGGTCCCCGTCACTTCGTAACGCTGCATCCCCGCAAGCTGCGCCCCGGCCATGACTCCGGTAAGGTAAGGATCCTCGGAGAAATACTCGAAATTGCGCCCGTTCAGCGGATGCCTGTGAATGTTGATTCCCGGTCCAAGGAGAGAATCGATGCGGTTGATCCTAAGCTCCCTTCCCTCAAAGTCATAAAGCTCCGTCTCCAGAGGCGCGTTGAATGAGCATGCCATCAGCGTTCCGTTGGGAAGGGCATACGCCATCGTCCCGCAGTCCATCCGTATCCCCGAGGGGCCGTCGGAGCATCCCGCCACCGGGATCCCGTACGCCTGAAGCTCCTTTGTCACTCCTCCGAAGGATCCGGCGATGCCCGGGGTAACCTTCGGCGAGCACATCCCCTCTCCGCGGGTTATCGGAATAAGCTCCTCATCGGTTAACTGGGCAAGGAAGTCCTCCATCGGCACCCTGCCCTCCTTCACATCCTTAAAGCGGAATCCCCGGTCCCCGGTACAGGGCCCGCCCTCCGGCCTCCGGCTGCGGATGCGCTCCGCGAGGTCATAGCTCCTAACCGGAACCTCCTCGTCCGCGATCTCCCCGTCCTGCCCCGGCCGGATCCGCCTGAAGGGAAGCACCGGTGAAAGCGCCTCCTCCAGCTGTTCCGTGACCCTGGTCTCCGGAACGCTCACCAGCCCGCAGAACGCAGCGCTTCGGACATCCTGTCCCAGGTACAGCGCGTAATCCCCCGCCTCCAGGACCCACGCCGACTTATTGCCGGAAAGTCCGCTGTCGTCGTAGGACGCCATTGCGGAGAACGGGAACCTCAGCGTCACCTTCTCCGACTCTCCGGGAAGGAGAAGTTTTGTCTTGGCAAAACTCACGAGCTGCCTTGCGGGCTTCCCGAGCGCACCCTGAGGTGCCGCAAAATAGGCCTGCACCACCGCTTTTCCGGCCGTCTCTCCGATATTGGATACTTTCGCGCTGATGCTTATGCTGTCATTATCCCAGGATAATTCCGTGCACTCCGCGGAAAACTCCGTGTAAGAGAGGCCGAAACCGAAGGGATAAAGCACCTTGTCCTTCGCGAAGGTCTCGAAATAGCGGTAGCCGACGTAGATGTCCTCAGTGTAGAAATTGCGCTCCCCGCTGCCGAAATCCTTCGCGGAGGGGTAGTCTTCGATGGAGCGCGCGATGGTGTCCGACAGCTTTCCCGAGGGGTTCACCCTTCCCGTGAGGACGTCCGCCGCCGCGTTTCCTCCCTCCTGGCCGCCCTGCCACACATAAAGCACTGCGCCGGGGTCCGCGCTCTC
>OMSM01000111.1 GCA_900313745.1 uncultured Lachnospiraceae bacterium | reverse complement strand
CGGGAGGGGTACTCAAGAATCACTATCCCAGGGGGCTGAGGAGAGAAGTTCAGGCATAAGAGGAATCGGAGGTTCCGGTGGACAATAAAGACATCATTTATCTCGATCATGCGGCGACAGTGCCGATGCGCCCCGAGGCGATCACCGCGATGAGCGCCGCGCTTGCGGACGTCTGGGGCAATGCCAGCGCGATCTACAGTGCTGGGAGCAGGGCAAAAAGACAGCTGGAGCGCGCGAGGGCATCGCTTGCGGCAACAATTGGCGCGGATCCGTCGGAGATCTATTTCACCTCCGGCGGAACGGAGGGAGACAACTGGGCGCTGACGGCTGCGATGGAGTTATATTCCGGCCGGCATCTCATCATCACTGCCATTGAGCATCACGCCGTACTCCATACCGCGGAATACCTGAAGACGAGAGGCTTCGACGTCACCCTGCTCACGCCGGACAGTACAGGATACATTCCGCCGGATGCGGTTTATGAGGCGATCCGACCGGACACGGCACTGATCTCCGTGATGATGGCCAACAATGAGGTCGGGACCATCGAACCGGTTGCGGAAATCGGGCGCATTGCCAGGGACAGGCATATTTTGTTCCATACGGACGCGGTGCAGGCTTACGGCAAAATCCCGATCGACGTCCGCGCTGCGGGAGTTGACCTGCTGTCCGTGAGCGCCCACAAGATCGGCGGCCCGAAGGGCATCGGTTTCCTCTACATTAAGAAGAATATGCCTTTCGGCGCATACATGCACGGAGGCATGCAGGAGAAAGGCAGAAGAGCAGGAACGGAGAATGTTCCTTCGGCAGTAGGTTTCGCCGCGGCTGCAGAGGCGGTGTTCGCGGAGAGGGAGTCGTCACAGGCAAGAGAACTCGGGCTGCAGAAGTTTTTCCTTAGGAGGCTTCGCGAGGAGATCCCTGATGTCGAGCTGAACGGCCCGGAGCCGGAAGAAAATACCGGCGCAGAGGACCGGTACGGGACAGGCAGCAGGCGCCGTCTTGCGAACAATCTTAACGTCCGCTTCCCCGGCGTCAATTCCGAGACGCTTCTTATCCTTCTGGACATGCAGGGAATCTGCGCTTCCGGTGGCTCCGCCTGCACTACGGGAGCTATCAATCCTTCCCATGTACTTACGGCAATGGGGAAAACTCAGGAGGAAGCCAGGGAATCCGTGCGGTTCACCTTCGGTCCGGAGAACACGGAAGAAGAGCTGGAGAGAACAGTGCAGGCGGTGAAGGAGATCACCGGGCGGCTGAAGAAGCTGAACTGAGGGCGCTAGGTCAGGCAAGCCGCGCCCTTTGGGCGTTTCCTGCGTAAATAAGCCTCCCGCGCCCACGGGTAAGAAGAGCAAGCCGCGTCCCTTGGGCGTTTCCGCTGAAAAACGCCTTCCGCGCCCACAAGTAAGAAGAGCAAGCCGCGTCCCTTGGGCGTTATCCGCCGAAAAACGCCTCCCGCGGCCATTATCTTGAGAACCTGCAAATTCCTATGGGCGCGAACTATCCTAAATGCGCCTTCCGCACCCACAGCTAACAGACAAAAGCCGTCACAATCCCGCTCAAGCGCCCGCGCGCCATCCTTCCGCCCGCGCGCCATCCTTCCGTACAATTTGACCGCATTGTGCGATTCTGCTATAATTTCCGTCGGTATTGCAAGCTTCATTACAGCATTGAAAAGCATAATTCGCGAAGCTTAGTATGAACATTCATCCGGGGCTTTTATGAGAGGCAATAAGCAGCTCTTCGACTGATTGTAACGACAAACCATATAAGAAGGGCCATAGTTCCGAAGGAAATATGGCCCTTCTTCCGTAGAGGTGGCCTATGCGACTGAATGCAACCAACATGAAGCGGGACGTGCTTGTGCTCAATCTGGAAGCACAGTGCCAGGAAATCGCGGACAAGCTCTTCGGGCACAGCCTGAAGGAATGCACGGATGGTGAAGCCTACACTGTCCTGCTCTCGATGATCAAGCGTCTTCTCAAGGTTACGGAGCGCAACACGGGAGAGAAGAAGGTCTACTATCTGTCCATGGAGTTTCTCCCGGGGCGCATGATGGGCGCGTATCTCACCAACCTCGGCCTGTATGACAGGGTGAGAGACCTGATGAAGTCCAACGGCAAATGCCTGGACAGCATCCTGGAGTGTGAGACCGAGCCTGCGCTCGGCGCCGGAGGACGCGGCAGGCTCGCCGCCTGCTACATGGAGTCCATCGCGACTCTCGGGCTGCCGGGAGAGGGTATCGGACTCAACTACCACTACGGCTTCTTCCGCCAGGTCTTCCGCGACAGGAAGCAGTGCGAGGAGAAGGACGTCTGGCTCCCGGAACCGCCG
>OMSM01000158.1 GCA_900313745.1 uncultured Lachnospiraceae bacterium | reverse complement strand
TTACTTCCTGCAGACCAGAAACGGCAAGCGCACCGCAGGCGCTGCGCTCCAGATCGCCTGTGACCTGGTGGACGAGGGAATGATCTCTCCCCAGGAAGCGGTCATGCGCATTGAGGCCGGTTCCCTGGATCAGCTGCTTCACCCGAATTTTGACGTGATGGCCTTAAAGAACGGCAGAGTGATCGGCCAGGCCCTTCCCGCTTCGCCCGGAGCCGCCGCCGGCCGCGTGTACTTCAACGCGGATGACGCAATTGCGGCACACGCGGAGGGAGAGCGCGTCATTCTGGTCCGCCAGGAGACCTCCCCTGAGGATATCGAGGGAATGCACGCCGCGGAGGGCGTCCTCACGATGCGCGGCGGCATGACCAGCCATGCGGCGGTTGTCGCCCGCGGCATGGGCACCTGCTGCGTCTCCGGCTGCGGCGACATGCAGGTGAACGAGGAGAACAAGACCTTCGAGCTGGGCGGCGTGACGGTCCGCGAGGGAGACTACATCTCTCTGGACGGCTCCACCGGCAAGATTTATCTCGGCGATATCCCGACTGTGGATGCGGGTATTTCCGGCAACTTCGAGCGCATCATGAAGTGGGCGGACAGCTTCCGCAGACTGAAGGTCCGCACCAACGCCGATACGCCCGATGACGCGGAGAACGCGGTCCGTCTGGGCGCGGAGGGCATCGGACTCTGCCGCACCGAGCACATGTTCTTTGCTCCGGAGCGCATCCCGAAGATCCGCCGCATGATCCTCTCCGATACCACGGAGGAGAGAGAGGCAGCCTTAAACGAGCTGATTCCTTTCCAGAAGAGCGACTTCAAGGGCCTTTACGAGGCCATGGAGGGACGCCCGGTAACCATCCGCTTCCTGGATCCGCCGCTGCATGAGTTCGTTCCCACAACGGATGAGGAGATGATGGAGCTGGCGAAGGATATGAATCTTACCTTCACCGAGGTGAAGAGCCGCTGCGACGCGCTGCATGAGTTCAACCCGATGATGGGTCACCGCGGCTGCCGTCTGTCGGTCACCTATCCGGAGATCGCCCGCATGCAGACCCGCGCGGTCATCGAGGCGGCGATTGAGGTCACCAACGAGAAGGGCTATGAGATCGAGCCCGAGATCATGGTTCCCCTGGTCGGCGACAAGAAGGAGCTGGCCGTGGTCAAGAAGGTCATCGTCGAGGTGGCCGAGGAAGTGAAGAAGGAAAAGAATTCGGACATCGTCTACCACGTCGGTACGATGATCGAGATCCCGAGAGCGGCTCTGATGGCGGACCAGATCGCCGAAGCGGCGGAGTTCTTCTCCTTCGGAACCAACGATCTGACCCAGATGACCTTCGGCTTCTCCAGAGACGACGCAGGCAAGTTCCTGCAGGATTACTACAAGAGCAAGATCTACGAGGCAGATCCTTTCGCACACCTCGACCAGAACGGCGTCGGCCAGCTCATCGAGATGGCGGCGGAGCGTTCCCGCAAGGTTCGTCCCGACATCAAGCTGGGCATCTGCGGCGAGCACGGCGGAGATCCCGCATCCATCGATTTCTGCAACCGCGTAGGCCTGACCTATGTGTCCTGCTCACCTTTCCGTGTGCCGATCGCACGCCTTGCTGCCGCGCAGTCCGAGATCGGGCTGATGCAGGCCGCGAAGAAGAACTGAGCCTGAAGCGAGGAACTTCTTCATATAAACAGGGTATGACAAACCCCCGGCAGTTAGTGCCGGGGGTTTTACTTTGCGGTAGTTTCGACAGAAGAGGTTATACCGTGCGCCAGGTGATACCGTACATTGTCTCCATCACCTTGCGGATCTCTTCTTTCATCTGGGCGCAGGCTGCGCTCTCCGAAGTGAAGTGCGTAAGGCCGATGCGCTTTTTATGGTCGCTGTAGAAGATGTCCCATCCGCTGCCTTCCTTCCTGAGACAGATGCGCTTACTGCGCGTTCCGTTCAGCTTGTAAAGACGGGCGGGAACCAGATGCTCCTTGAAAAACTTCTGAAGTTCCTTACTGGTCATAAGCGCTCCTTTCCGGATGACATGTAGTTTTGATTACTACATAAAAGATAGCATAAGCCGCCCCGCAATGCAATACCGACAGAAGACCGGGCATAAGTTGGGAAAGATTCGGAAAACAGCGGTTTAATGCCGCTTTACGGCGTATTCGGCGTACATGTAATGCCAGGAAGCGGAGTTCTTAAATAAGTCTAAAATGACATTCTATTGGATAAATAAAAGAATTAGAGAGAAAAAGTGAGAAAACGCGAGAAAACACCACAAAATCCGACGACCGTTTCGGTTGCATTGCCCCGTGCGTGTCACTATTATATCTCACAGAGTTAGCACTCGGACGAGTTGAGTGCTAACAAGTGGAAAATACCGGCGCGGTTCCGCCGGTTCGGATCCGCGTTTGTAGTTAGAGACGAAGGAGGCAAATTATGAAGTTAGTTCCCTTAGGCGACAGAGTCGTTTTAAAGCAGCTCGCGGCGGAGACCACGACCAAGTCCGGCATCGTCCTTCCCGGCAGCGAGAAGGAAAAGCCCCAGCAGGCAGAAGTGATCGCGGTTGGCCCCGGCAAGGTCGAGGACGGCAAGGAGATCAAGATGGAGGTCAAGAAGGGTGACCAGGTCATCTACTCCAAGTACGCGGGGACCGAGGTCAAGCTGGAAGACGAGGAGTACATCATCGTCAAGCAGAGCGACATTCTTGCTATTCTTAAATAATCTGGATTAAACCGAGCCCCGCCTCTTAGTTGGCGGGAGAACCCTGACAGAGAGCAGGGGCCTGGAATGGAGGATATGAATCATGGCAAAGGAATTAAAGCACGGCGCTGAGGCCAGAACAGCTCTGGCCGCGGGTATGAACAAACTGGCAGATACCGTTAAGATCACGCTCGGACCGAAGGGCAGAAACGTTGTTCTCGACAAGAGCTACGGCGCTCCGGTGATCACTAACGACGGTGTTACCATCGCGAAGGAAATCGAGCTTGAGGACGGCTTTGAGAATATGGGCGCACAGCTCGTCAAGCAGGTCGCGGAGAAGACCAATGACGTCGCCGGTGACGGAACGACCACCGCTACCGTGCTCGCACAGGCAATGATCAACGAGGGTATGAAGAACCTGGCAGCAGGTGCGAACCCGATCATCCTGCGCAAGGGAATGAAGAAGGCAACCGATGCCGCTGTCGCTTCCATCGCGAAGATGTCCACCAAGGTCAAGGGCAAGGACCACATTGAGAAGGTCGCAACCGTTTCCTCCGGCGACGAGGGAGTCGGCAAAATGATCGCGGATGCCATGGAGCAGGTCTCCAAGGACGGCGTCATCACCATCGAGGAGTCCAAGACCATGCAGACCGAGCTGGAGCTGGTTGAGGGCATGCAGTTCGACCGCGGCTATGTCAGCGCGTACATGGCAACGGATACGGACAAGATGGAAGCCAATCTCGAGGATCCCTACATCCTGATCACCGACAAGAAGATTTCCAACGTCCAGGAGATCCTTCCTCTGCTTGAGGAGATCGTGAAGAGCGGACGCCCGCTGCTCATCATCGCGGAAGACGTTGAGGGCGAGGCCCTGACCACCCTTATTGTCAACAAGCTCCGCGGCACCTTCAATGTTGTTGCGGTAAAGGCTCCTGGTTACGGCGACCGCCGCAAGGCAATGCTTCAGGATATCGCTATCCTGACCGGCGGCCAGGTCATCAGCAGCGAGATCGGCCTTGAGCTCAAGGATGCTACCGTCAATGACCTTGGAGTTGCGAAGTCCGTCAAGGTCCAGAAGGAAAACACCATCATCGTCGGCGGCGCAGGGAAGAAATCCGAGATTGACGCGCGCGTAAGCCAGATCAGGAAGCAGATCGAGGAGACCACCTCTGATTTCGACAAGGAGAAGCTTCAGGAGCGCCTTGCAAAACTCGCGGGCGGCGTTGCGGTTATCCGTGTCGGCGCAGCGACGGAGACCGAGATGAAGGAAGCCAAGTTCCGTATGGAGGATGCGCTCAACGCAACCCGCGCGGCAGTCGAGGAGGGAATCATCTTCGGCGGCGGTTCCGCATATATCCACGCTCAGAAGGATGTGGAGAAGGCCACGAAATCCCTTGAGGGTGATGAGAAGACCGGAGCCCAGATCGTGCTGAAGGCTCTTGAGTCGCCTCTTTACCAGATCGCGGTCAACGCAGGCCTGGACGGCGCGGTAATCGTGAACAAGGTCAAGGAGTCCAAGATGGGCGTCGGCTTCGATGCCTACACCGAGAAGTATGTGAACATGATCGATGCAGGTATCCTCGATCCCGCGAAGGTCACCCGTTCCGCTCTGCAGAACGCAACCTCCGTTGCATCCAGCTTCCTGACCACCGAGTCCGCTGTCGCAACCATCAAGGAGCCCGCGCCCGCAGCACCCGCAGGCGGCGCCGGCATGGGGATGATGTGATCAAGCAATGAGCCTTGCAGACTGAATAAAGAGAGCTCCCGCGGCATGCGTCAGCATGTCAGCGGGAGCTTTTTTTATTCAGGCTGGGCGGCGAATGCCGCCCAGCGAGCGGATGCGGAGCATCAGCGAGCTGCAAGGCTCATTGCGCATATAACGGCGAATGCCGCCCAGCGAGCGGATGCGGAGTATCAGCGAGCTGCAAGGCTCATTGCGTATAGCGGCGAATTGCTCAGCTTATTTGACGTTTTCGCGATCAGAAGATATAATCTTATTCAAATTTTCTTAACACTCAATTAATAAGGATGTCATTTCTATGGAGAACAGCGCACTGGATCGCCCGGATCAGGCGGACGGGGAACTCCCGCTGGCTTCCGAGCGCAAGGGCATAGGGTTCGACGATGGGCGCATAGAAACCATTGCTGAGTTTGTCAGTCCTGATATTCTTTATCAGGACTTGATTGAGCGCGTGAGAAGATACCATCCTTCGGATGATATCTCCATGATCGAGAAGGCGTTTTCCGTCGCCAACGGCGCGCACAGCGGCCAGCTGCGCAAGTCCGGCGAGCCCTATATCATTCATCCGCTGTACGTATCCATAATTCTCGCAGATCTTGAAATGGACAAGGAGACCATAACCGCAGGCCTCCTTCACGATGTCGTCGAGGACACCATACTGACGAAGGCGGAAATAGAGGCTGCTTTCGGCTCGGATGTCGCCCTGCTGGTGGATGGGGTGACCAAGCTGACCGGACTGGAGCTCTCTGCCAATTATCACGACCGCGCACCCGAACAGTCCGAGGTTCAGGCACTGAACCTGAGGAAGATGCTCCTTGCGATGGCCAAGGATATACGCGTCATTCTGATCAAGCTGGCGGATCGCCTCCACAACATGCGCACCCTGGGCCACATGCCCCCTGAGAAACAGCAGAGGATAGCCCAGGAAACTCTGGACATCTATTCCCCCATCGCCGGAAGGCTGGGCATTTCCCGGATCAAGGTCGAGCTTGACGATCTCTCCCTTAAGTATCTTAAGCCTGACGTCTATTACGATCTCGTGAACAAGGTCTCCCAGAGAAAACTGGAGAGGGAGCACTATGTCCAGGAGATCGCGGAGGAAGTGCGGAGGCACATGGAGTCCGCCGGGATCAAGGCCCAGGTGGACGGCCGCGTTAAGCACTTCTTCAGCATTTACCGCAAGATGGTGAATCAGGGGAAGAACCTGGATCAGATCTATGATCTTTTTGCGGTACGAATTATCGTGGACTCGGTGAAGGACTGCTATGCTGCGCTGGGCGTGATCCATGAGATGTACGTACCGATGCCCGGCCGGTTCAAGGACTATATCGCGATGCCCAAGCCGAACAATTACCGGTCGCTGCACACGACGCTGATCGGCACGACGGGCCAGCCCTTCGAAATCCAGATCCGGACCTATGAGATGCACCGCCAGGCGGAATATGGTATCGCGGCGCACTGGAAGTATAAGGAGACGAGCAACGGGAGGAAGGCGGATACCCAGGAGGAGGAGAAGCTTACCTGGCTGCGCCAGATCCTTGAGTGGCAGCAGGACATGCCGGACAACAAGCAGTTCATGGACGGCTTAAAAAGCAATCTGGACCTCTTCTCCGACGATGTCTACTGCTTCACTCCCAGGGGCGAGGTGAAAACACTGCCCATGGGGTCCACCCCGGTCGATTTTGCCTATGCCGTGCATACCGCGGTGGGCAACCACATGATCGGTGCCAGAGTCGACGGAAAACTCGTCAATATCGACTATAAGATACAGAACGGCGACAGGGTCGAGATCATCACATCCCAGAATTCCCGTGGGCCGAGCCGTGACTGGCTGAACATCGCCAAGAGTCCCCAGACCAGAAACAAGATCAACCAGTGGTTTAAGCAGGAACTCAAGGAAGAAAACATTGTCCGCGGCAAGGAGCTGATCGTCGCCTACTGCAAGTCGCACAGCCTGAACCTCGCGGAAATCTCGCAGCCCGCCTATATGGAAATCGTCATGCGCAAGTACGGTTTCCGTGACTGGGATGCGGTAATGGCGGCCATCGGGCACGGCGGGTTAAAAGAAGGCCAGGTGGTAAACAAGCTCCAGGAGCTCTACGACGCCGACCATAAGAAGAACCTCACGGATGAGGAGGTCATGCGCGAGGTTGCGGAGAATGCTTCAAAGCCCCGCATCCACCACAGCGGGAACAGCTCCATCGTGGTAAAGGGAATCCACGACGTCGCCGTTCGGTTCTCCAAGTGCTGCAGCCCCGTCCCCGGGGATGAGATCGTGGGCTTCATCACTAGGGGGAGAGGTGTATCCATCCACCGTACGGACTGTGTCAATATCGTCAACATGCCGGAGTTCGACCGGGCAAGGCTTATTGATGCGGAGTGGGAAGACGGAGTCGACACAAGGGGAGACGATTTCTTTGAGGCGGAGATATCGATATTCGCGGAGGACCGCAGGGGCCTGCTCAACGATGTTTCCAGGGTATTCACGGAGAGGGGCATAAGCATCATCGGTCTGAATACGCACGCAAACCGCCAGGGAAA
This sequence comes from uncultured Lachnospiraceae bacterium, assembly GCA_900313745.1. Classification (GTDB taxonomy): domain Bacteria; phylum Bacillota; class Clostridia; order Lachnospirales; family Lachnospiraceae; genus CAG-791. The sequence goes on along the minus strand of OMSM01000158.1, from coordinate 5,705 downwards.
AGCCTCGATGAATGTGATTTTCAGAGTGAGCGGCAAAGCGGAACTGACACAGGTTATCGACAAGCTCCGTGCCATCCCCAGCGTCATGGACATCACCCGGGCCATGGGATAAACGCCGGAGACATTACGGACGGCCGGAGGGGAAGAATCCCGCCGGCCGTCTTCTTTGCGCGCAACAGCAAAGAGCCATGCGCTGCCGGCATGGCTCTAACCAAAGCGTACGGAAAGGACGATATGGGAAAACTACTCATAGAGCAGCTCTCTGTGGGCATGCTGCCGACCAACTGTTATGTTCTGCATCTTGAGGACAGCACACAGGCTGTCGTCGTAGATCCCGGAGACCAGGGAGCGGAGATCGCGGAACACCTTAAGGGACAGGGACTGAAGGTCAGCGCGGTCCTCCTGACCCACGGCCATTTTGACCACATCTACGGAGTTAAGGCGCTGAAGGAGGCGACCGGCACGTATGTCGCAGCCCCGGAGGCGGAGAGAGAACTGCTTCTTGATCCGGCGGAGAACCTTTCATTGTCCTTCGGCCATTCCGTCACGCTGAAAGCGGATCGCTATCTTGCGGACGGGGAAGTTTTTGAGGAGGCGGGAATCAGGTTTATGACGATCGCAACCCCCGGTCATACCGCGGGAAGCACCAGTTATTTCATAGACGGGGAGAAGCCGGTGCTGCTGAGCGGGGACACCCTGTTCTGCGAATCCATCGGCCGGACGGACATGCCTACATCCTCCATGGGTGCGATGATGCGCTCCCTGAGAAGGCTTGCAATGCTCCCCGACAATACTTCGGTCCTTCCGGGCCACATGGAGACGACTACGATCGGGGACGAGAAGAAATACAATCCTTATCTGAGCGGAATGGACCGGGGGGAGTGACGAACATGATAGCAGCTGCCGACAAGGATTTATACCGGTATGAGATTCATGCCCTCGTCAGGGAGTTTTTCCCCGGAGAGGAAGTAAAGGTCGTTCTGGAGTCCCAGTACTCCCCTGATCAGGGAGAACCTTTTCTCAGGGTCAGTTTTGGCGAGAAACAGCTGAGGATGAGTTTTGCCTGCGGAGTCAGCGGGGAGGCAGAAGCCCCTGACGGTGTGTCCTTCGCAGAGAAGAGCAGGGTGCTGCGTGATGCGGTGAAGCACATGCTTTACGCGAAGCTTTCGGAGATCACCGGGCGGACACTGCCCTGGGGGGAGCTGATCGGCATACGCCCGACGAAGCTCGCGATGAACGCCCTCGGGGAAGGCATGTCGAAGGCAGAGGCCGCGGAGCTCCTTATGAACGAGCACAAGGTCAGCAGGGAGAAGGCATTTCTCGCTGCGGACATTGCCGGGCGAGAGAGGGAGATCCTCTCCGGGATCGACGGCAGGAGCGGCTACAGCCTCTATATCGGCATTCCGTTCTGCCCGACAACCTGCCTCTACTGCTCGTTTACCTCCTATCCGCTCGCAGCCTGGCAGGACAGGGTGGACGAGTACCTGGACGCCCTGGAGAGGGAGATGGCCTGTACCGCTTCGCTCTTTGCGGGAAGGTATCCGGACACGGTTTATATCGGCGGGGGGACTCCGACAACGCTCAGCCCCTCGCAGCTTGCGCGCCTCATCGGAGCGGTGAGGAAATATTTCCCGTTTGACAGGGTGAAGGAGTTCACCGTAGAGGCGGGAAGGCCGGACAGCATCACGAAGGAAAAACTCCTGGCGCTGCGTGATGGTGGCGTCGGCCGGATCAGCGTCAACCCGCAGACCATGAATGACGAAACGCTTAAGCTTATCGGACGCAGACATGATACGGAAGCGGTGCGCAGGGCGTATTCCCTTGCCAGGGAGACCGGTTTCGACAACATCAACATGGACATCATTCTCGGTCTTCCCGGAGAGGGGGAGAAGGAGGTGTCAAGGACCATCTCGGAGATCGGGAAGATGAGGCCTGACGATCTGACAGTCCACTCCCTCGCGCTGAAGCGCGGTTCGAAAATGCTGGAATGGATAGTGGAAAACGGCGCGGGGAGCATCAGCAATACGGACTCGACCATGAGAATCGCGGCGGAGGGAGCCGCGGAGATGGGCCTCGTCCCGTATTATCTCTATCGTCAGAAGAACATGTCCGGGAATTTCGAGAATGTCGGCTACGCGTCGGAGGGAAAATACGGGATTTACAACATCCTTATCATGGAGGAGGTCGAATCCATCGCCGCCCTTGGGGCAGGTGCGATATCCAAGGCGGTCTTCCCGGATGAGAACAGGATTGAGCGGGCGGAGAACAACAAGGACCTGAAGTCCTATCTGGAGAACATAGACGAGATGTGCCGGAGGAAGGAGCGCCTGTTCGGGACCTGAAAACAGGGGTTGCAAGACGCACCGGTTTTGCGTTATATTTCTATCCGCTATGGGCACGCCAAAGAGGCGGCGCAGCCCCGGCCAAGGAGAGATGAGAAGAAGGAGATTTCCCGCGGTGAATCAAGGCGGGGTATTTGGATCACAATGGCAAAGTGTCTGGTAATCGTTGAGTCGCCTGCGAAGGTGAAGACAATCAAGAAGTTTCTCGGTTCCAATTATGAGGTCGCGGCCAGCAACGGCCACGTGCGCGATCTCCCGAAGAGCCAGATGGGGATCGATCTGGAGAATGACTACGAGCCGAAGTACATAACGATCCGGGGAAAGGGAGAACTTCTGGCATCCCTTAGAAAGCTGGCGAAGAAAGCGGACAAGATCTATCTCGCCACCGACCCTGACCGCGAGGGAGAGGCTATTTCCTGGCATCTTTCGGCGGCTCTCGGACTGGACCGGGAGGAGAACGCGGGACGGACGTCCAGGATTACATTCAATGAAATCACAAAGTCGGCGGTGAAGGAATCTCTCAGGCATCCCAGGGAGATCGATATGAACCTGGTGGATGCCCAGCAGGCAAGGCGCGTGCTTGACCGCATGGTGGGATACCGTATCTCGCCGCTGCTCTGGGCGAAGGTGAAGAGGGGGCTGTCCGCCGGCCGTGTACAGTCCGTCGCGCTCCGCATGATCGGCGACCGCGAGGACGAGATCAACGCGTTTATTCCCGAGGAGTACTGGACCATGGACGCGGAGCTCTCCGCACCCGGGGACAAAAAGCCTCTTACGGCACATTATTACGGCCTTAAGAAGCAGGGAAAGAAGGCGGAGATCCGCACGGAGGAGGAAGCGGGAAGCATTGCGCGGGACCTCGACGGTGCGGTCTACCGCGTGGACAGCGTGAAGACCAGTGAGCGTATCCGCCGCTCGCCGCTGCCGTTCACCACCTCCACCCTGCAGCAGGAGGCCAGCAGCACGCTGAATTTCTCCACGCAGAAGACCATGCGTATTGCCCAGCAGCTCTACGAGGGCGTGGATATCAAAGGCTCAGGCACTATCGGTATCATCACCTATCTCAGGACGGACAGCACCAGGGTCTCCGATGAGGCGGAGGCCTCCGCGGCGGCTTATATCAGCGAGAAGTACGGTAACGAGTACCTGCACGAGCCGAATACCGCGGCAAAATCAGGCAAGAAGATCCAGGATGCCCATGAGGCGATCCGCCCCACGGATATAACCCGCACGCCCGCGGAGATCAAGGACTCTCTGACCAGGGATCAGTACAGGCTGTACCAGCTGATCTGGAGGCGGTTTGCCGCAAGCCGGATGGCTCCCGCCCGCTCCATGAGCACACAGATCAGGATCGCAGCGAAGGGAATTAAAGAGGAGCATATTTTTACCTTAAGCGCTTCAAAGCCGGTTTTTGACGGCTTCCTTGCGGTTTACAGCGATGAGGAGGATCCGGAGGCTGCAGGCTTCGTATCCCTTGGCCGTATTCCCGAGGAGGGGGATGAGCTCCGTTTCCTTGACCTGCATTTTGACCAGCACTTCACCCAGAGCGCGCCGCATTACACCGAGGCGACTCTCGTCAGGGCGATGGAAGAGCAGGGAATAGGCCGTCCGTCTACTTATGCACCTACGATCACGACTATTCTGGCCAGACGATATATCGTCAAGGAGGACAAGAATCTCTACCTGACGGAACTGGGCGAAGTAGTCAACAACATGATGAAGAACGCCTTCCCGACAATAGTTGATCTAAATTTTACGGCGAATCTGGAGAGCCTTCTTGACGGCGTTGCCGAGGGCAGCGTGAAATGGAAGACGGTGATTGAAAACTTCTATCCGGACCTTGACTCCGCAGTGAAAAAGGCGGAAAAGGAACTCGCGGAGGTCAGGCTTGCCGACGAAGAGACGGACGTAGTCTGCGAAAACTGCGGAAGGAAGATGGTCATCAAATACGGCCAGCACGGTAAATTCCTGGCCTGCCCCGGATTCCCGGAGTGCAGGAACACACTTCCTTATTACGAGAGCATCGGTGTCGCGTGCCCGAAGTGCGGCAGGGACATTGTGGTGAAAAAGACCAGAAAAGGCCGCCGTTATTATGGATGCGCTGGGAATCCGGAGTGTGATTTCATGTCCTGGCAGAAGCCGTCCGCGAAGAAGTGCCCCCAGTGCGGAGGCATGATGCTGGAAAAGGGCAGAAAACTAGTCTGTATGGACCAGGAATGCGGTTACGTGGAGGACAGGGACGAGTAGAGACCTGCAAAAGGGACGGCGGAAGATGGCGGAGCGCACAATATGTGCAAGAATATTTTGTTGCGATTCCCTCTTCTCTATGATATATATAAATAAGTAAGAGTACGCAATAGATCAATTTAGAGTAAGTAAAACTAATGATTGCAGGCTGCCGTTTACTTCAAGGAGCGGACGGCAGTCTGTTTTGTAAATCTGGTGTATCCGGATTTGCGGCGATAACACTTGCGTGGAGCAGCCTCGGGCTGATTCTGCTGCATCCCCCAGAATAAGGGACGCTGTCCCGGGAGGACGGATGAACAATAATGTGATCTTATTGGATAAGACCCGGAAGATCGGCAAGCTCCTACATAATAACAGTACCGGAAAGGTAGTGTTCAACGATATCTGCACTGTGCTTTCGGATATAATGAAATCGAATATTCTTATTATATCCAGAAAGGGAAAGGTGCTTGGTGTCGGAAGGAACCCCGAGATACCGGCGCTGGGGGAGATGGTCACCGGAAAAATCGGGACTTTTATTGACCTTAACCTCAATGAACGGCTTCTGGCAATTCTTTCCACAAAGGAAAACGTTAATCTGATGACGCTTGGTTTCGAGCTGGAGGAGGATATCGACTGCAATGCGATTATTTCTCCCATCGAGATCGCAGGGGAGAGGCTCGGAACGGTGTTCATGTACAAGAACGCCGAGCAGTACGACATTGATGACATAATTCTGTGTGAGTACGGCACAACGGTGGTAAGCCTGGAGATGCTCCGGGCGGTAACTGAGGAGACTGCGGAGGAAAACAGGAAAATCGCCGTGGTCAAGTCGGCAATAAGCACGCTGAGCTATTCGGAGATGGAAGCGATTGTCCACATCTTTGATGAGCTTAACGGCAAGGAGGGCATCCTTGTCGCATCCAAGATCGCCGACAAGGAGGGTATTACCCGTTCGGTGATTGTGAACGCCTTAAGGAAATTCGAATCAGCTGGTGTTCTTGAATCCCGTTCCTCCGGGATGAAGGGAACATATATCAAGGTTCTCAATGACGCGGTCTACAGCGAGATCGCCAGCATGAAGAAACAGCTGAGAAACGATCTCTGATCCCTGTTCCGTGAGCGCGGCATGGGGGG
>OMSM01000491.1 GCA_900313745.1 uncultured Lachnospiraceae bacterium | reverse complement strand
TCCGGAGACCTCGACAACAGAATGCGCACTGTCGCGGAGGACGCGATGAGTGCGGGCTCCAAAATGCACAGGAAGCTGCAGGACTCGGCGGGACCGGAGTATCACGCCGAGGTGCCGCTCAAACATACGCACGTCTTTCCCGAGGACGGAATGCGGCTGACTGTCGAGGGGAGAGCGGACGGCATCTACCTTGGGACAGTTCCGGGGGAAGAGGAGAGTGATGAACTGTTTCCGGTAATTGACGAGATCAAGTCAACCTACGCCGATGTGCTGAGGATGAAGGAGCCGGAAGCCGTCCATCTCGCCCAGGCCAGATGCTACGCGTATATCTATCTGATTCAGAACCAGCTCTCCGCGGTGATCATCCGCATGACCTATGCCAGTCTCGACACGGATGACGTCCGCTTCTTCTACGAGCGGATGAGCAGTGACGAGATCACGCAGTGGTTTTTGTCCCTTATGAAGGAATACCACAAATGGGCGGCTTTTGCCGTGCAGTGGATAAGGACAAGGACCGAATCGGTCAAAACTCTTGCGTTTCCGTTTGAATACCGGCCCGGCCAGAAAGAGCTGATGGCCCACTGCTACAGAACTATTGTGCATGGCCGCAAGCTCTTTCTTGAAGCGCCTACAGGCTCCGGAAAAACCCTTGCTGTGCTGTATCCCGGGATTAAGGCGATGGGAGAGGGAAAGATTGGAAGGATTTTCTATCTCACCGCAAAGAACGTCACCGGCCAGGTGGCGGAGGAGGGGATATCCCTGCTCCGGGAGGGAGGCATGCGGCTGAAAAGCGTCCGGCTTACCGCGCGGGACAAGGTCTGCGTGCTGGAAAAACCGAACTGCAATCCCGACGCCTGTCCCCGGGCCCGCGGGCACTATGACAGAATTAACGAAGCAATCTATCACATGCTGACCGGGACGGATTGTTTCTCCAGGGAGACAATCCTCGAATATGCCGGCCGGTATCAGGTCTGTCCCTTCGAGATGGCGCTGGACATGAGCCTGTTCTCCGACGCCGTGATCTGCGACTATAACTATGTTTTCGATCCCCACGCCTATCTGAGGCGGTTCTTCGAGGGCGAATCGTCAAGGGATTTCCTGTTCCTCGTAGACGAGGCGCACAACCTTGTGGACCGCGGAAGGGATATGTACAGCGCTGTGCTTTCCAGGCAGTCGCTGATGTCCATGGCCCGCGCGGTCAAGGGAAAGTACGCGGATCTTTACCGGAGGCTGAACAAGCTCTCCCGCGACATGCTCGCGATGAAGAAGGCGCACGCCGCAGGCGGCAGCCCGGAGGAGCCGATGATCTACAGCGGCCTTCCGGAGCTTTTTGACGGCCTTTTCGCAGCGAATACCGCGGTGTACCGCATCCTGGAGAACGAGAACCGGAAGCAGCGGAGGCGCAGGAGGAAGAAGCCTTCGCCGGAGGAGGCGGCTCTCCAGGAGGAGCTTCTGCAGTTCTACTTCGATCTGAATCATATCCTGCTGATCCACGACCTTGTGGATGAACATTACCTTATCTTCGGCGAACCCGGAAAAGGAGCGGAATACACGGTGAAGCTCTCCTGTATGGATCCGGGGGCGAACCTTAAGCGGTGTATGGATAAGGGAAGAGCATCCGTACTGTTCTCCGCGACTCTTCTCCCGATCCAGTACTACAAGAAGCTGCTTGGCGGGACACCCGAGGATTACGAGGTCTACGCACAGTCCTCCTTCGACCCTGAGCGGAGACGCCTCCTTGTCATAAACGACGTCACCAGCCGGTACACAAGGCGGGGAAGCGGGGAGTACGCGAGGATCGCTGAGGGAATAAGCTCCGCGGTATCCCAGAGGCACGGGAACTATCTGGTCTTTTTCCCCTCCTACAGCTTCATGAGGGCGGTGCTGGAGATCTATGAGGAGCGCTGCTCCCGGGAGGATACGTCTGTGCTGGTGCAGGAGCCCGGAATGACAGAGGCGGAGCGGGAGGAGTTTTTGGGGCGCTTCAAGGAGAGCGCGGACGATCATTCCCTTGTCGGGTTCGGGGTTCTGGGAGGAGTTTTCTCCGAGGGAATCGACCTTAAGGGAGACGAGCTTATCGGCGTGGCGGTCGTGGGCACGGGTGTTCCTCAGGTCTGCACGGAGCGGGAGCTTCTCAGGCGCTATTTCGACGGAACCGGGGTGAACGGATATGATTACGCGTACCGCTTCCCGGGGATGAACAAGGTGCTCCAGGCGGCGGGAAGAGTGATCCGGACCAGCTCGGATGTGGGCATTGTCGCCCTGATGGACGAGCGCTTCCTCACACCGGGGTATCTGAAGCTTTTCCCGAGGGAGTGGCAGAACTTCTCCGC
>OMSM01000047.1 GCA_900313745.1 uncultured Lachnospiraceae bacterium | reverse complement strand
CATCGCCCCGTTTCTTAAGGTGATGCTCACGCCGAGGTCGTCCTCAATATGCCTGATATTACTGTCAAAACTTCCGAACAGCGCGCGTTCCGTCGCTGCCGGGAACTGTAATTCCAAAGTCATCTGACGCGCTTTTATCTCCGGGTAATTCCCGGGCTATTTGTGATAAGGTTCGCTGTTGATGATACGGAACGAGCGGTAGACCTGCTCGAGCAGAATAACCCTCATCAGCTGATGAGGGAAGGTCATGCGGGAGAAGGAGAGGTGGTAATCCGCCCTGCGGATGATCTCCTTTCCGAGGCCGATAGCCCCGCCGATCACGAACTGCACCGTGTCGGTTCCGCCGACCATAAGGCGGCTGATCTCCCGCGCAAGCTCCTCCGAGGAGAGCTCCTTTCCGCTGATTTCCAGCGTGACTACATAGGCGCCGGGACGGACAAGCTTTAAGAGCTTCTCCGCCTCCCTGCCGCGGATGATCTCCTCCCCGGCCGGAGAGATTTTCTCCCCCTTCTTCGCCTCCTCTACCTCGAGAACCCGTACTTTGGCGTAGCGGCCGAGGCGTTTCAGATACTCCTCCGCCGCGTCCTGGTAAAACTTCTCCCTGAGGCGTCCGACACAGAGAATCTCAATATTCATGAGATCTTTGCGCTGTCCACGGCCTCAAAATAGGCCGCGTCTTCATCCTCGGTCTCGTATCCGCCGGAGGCTTCCCCGTAAATACCGGTGTAGAGTTCCTCCGTCATGTGGTCGATGAACGCCGGATCCGCCTCCGGGAAAGCTCCCGCAAGCATGTTCTTCATCGCTTCGCTTCTCGCGAAGTAGGCGATATCCGTCTTTTCCAGAAGACGGTCCTCTCGGGAGAGCTGCTTCGAGATCGACGCCTCGCTTAAGTTAAGTGCAGCCCACTCCCGTATTCTCTTCTCCAGGTCATCCTCGTCGGCGGCCTTGTCCGAGAGCTTCTTCACCGACTTAAGCGAGACCACGCCCATAACGGCAAATAATGCAAACATCACTCCCATCACGCCGCCGGTCAGGAATTTGGAGAAGCCGTAGAGATGCCAGAACGGAATCATATCGGAAACCAGCAATATGACCGCGGCAAGGCCTATAACGCCGACGATCAGAAGCGAGACACCGGCGGACCGGTTCTCCTCCGCCTTTTCCGCGCTCGCGTGATAGGCGAAGGTCCTCGCGGGACGGGACTCCTCCTCCGGTTCCTCCTCTGCTTCTGCAGTGGAAAGCACCTCTTCCGGAATCTCAAAATCTGCGGTTTCCGGCGCACTGCCGGTTCCGCCTGCGGCGAACCCGGGCTTCATCTTCGCGGCGTTCTCCCTGTCGTACTCCTCGAGGGACTCCACAAGCTTCTCGCCGCAGTCGGCACACACCAGTATTCCTTCACGGTACTCATTGCGGCATTTGGGACACCACATAACCTAAGCTCCTTATAAGTACATCAAAAGCCACAAAGAATCAGCTGTTCTTCAGGTACTCATCGATTGCCGCGGCGGCAGTCCTTCCTGCACCCATGGCGAGAATAACCGTTGCTGCGCCTGTTACGGCATCGCCGCCAGCAAAGACTCCCTTTCTGGTCGTCTGCCCGTTCTCTTCAGCGACGAGCCCGCCTCTTCTCGTGACCTCCAATCCCTTTGTCGTCGCGGAGATCAGAGGATTGGGCGATGTGCCGAGCGCCATGATGACGCAGTCGCAGTCAATCACGAACTCCGAGCCGGGAATCTCCACAGGGCTTCTTCTCCCGGAGGCATCCGGCTCGCCCAGCTCCATGCGGATGCAGCGGATACCGCTTACCCATCCGTTTTCATCGGAGAGGATTTCCACAGGGTTATTGAGGAGATTGAAGACGATTCCCTCCTCCTTCGCGTGGTGCACCTCCTCCGCCCTGGCGGGAAGCTCCGCCTCGGATCTGCGGTAGACGATATGAACCTCGGCACCAAGGCGCAGCGCGGTGCGGGCCGCATCCATCGCGACGTTTCCTCCGCCGACGACCACGGCCTTCTTCGGGCGCATGATCGGGGTTCTGGAATCCGGACGGTACGCATGCATCAGGTTGCTGCGGGTGAGGTATTCGTTGGCGGAGTAGACGCCCATCGCCTGCTCGCCGGGAATGCCCATGAACTTGGGAAGTCCGGCGCCGGATCCGATGAAGACAGCGTCGTAACCCTCCTCGTCAAGAAGGGAATCTATGGTCACGGATTTGCCGACCACAACATTGGTCTCAATGTTGACGCCGAGGGAGCGGACATTGTCAATCTCCTTGTCCACCACCGCCTCCTTGGGAAGACGGAACTCGGGAATTCCGTAGCTCAGAACTCCTCCGGCCTTGTGAAGGGCCTCGAAAATCGTGACCTCGTACCCCTCTTTCGCAAGATCGCCTGCGCAGGCAAGCCCGGAGGGGCCGGATCCGATGACGGCGACCTTCTTTCCGTTCTTCTCCGCGGGAGCGGCGGGCTTTAGTCCCATCTCTCTTGCGGTATCCGCGACATAGCGCTCAAGCTTGCCGATGGACAAGGCCTCGCCCTTAATTCCGCGTATGCACTTGCCCTCACACTGGGTCTCCTGGGGGCAGACACGCCCGCAGACCGCGGGAAGTGTGGATGACTCGCTGATGACCGCATAGGCGCCTTCCACATCTCCCTCCTTAACCCTGGAGATAAAGCCGGGGATGTTGATGCTCACGGGACATCCCTGCACGCAGAGGGGGTTTTTGCAGTTGAGGCACCTGGAGGCTTCCGCCTCTGCCTCTTCTTTATTATATCCGAGACATACTTCGTCAAAATTGGCAGCGCGCACAAGCGGTTCCTGTTCGCGCACCGGAACCTTCTTCATCATATCTGTCTGCATAATCTCGCACCTTTCTTGCACATTCACAGTTTCGGGACCGGCCGTCTTAACCGCAGTTCCCGCAGCCGCCATGGTGGGAATTCCCTTCTTTTTCCTCGAGGAAGAGACGTCCTTCCTCCGTCTTATACATGCGCATGCGCTGCATCGCCTGGTCAAAATCTACCTCGAAGCCGTCAAATTCCGGTCCGTCAACGCAGGCAAACTTTACCTTGCCTCCGACGATCAGCCTGCAGGCACCGCACATTCCGGTTCCGTCCACCATGATCGGGTTCATGCTGACCGTGGTAGGAATGCCAAGTTCCTTCGTGAGCTTGCAGACGAATTTCATCATGATCATCGGACCGATGGCGACGCAAAGATCATAGCGCTTTCCCTCATCATAAAGATCCTGGATGACCTTGGTGACCATACCGCTTCTGCCGTAGGAGCCGTCGTCGGTGGTCACATAGAGCTCGCCGCACACTTCGCGCATACGGTCCTCAAGAATGACCAGATCCTTAGTCTTTGCGCCTTCTACTGCATCCGCAAGCACTCCGTGTTCCTTAAGCCACTTGAGCTGGGGATAGACCGGAGCGGT
>OMSM01000189.1 GCA_900313745.1 uncultured Lachnospiraceae bacterium | reverse complement strand
GCATCCCCTTTCGCGGTCGTCGCCCGGACGATGGTCTCATAGCCTTCTCTGGAGAATATCTCCGTGATTTCACCGATTCTTTCGGTGAGCTGTCCTCTTCCGGCCACAGGATTGTAGACCAGATAAATCCGTTTCGACATATTATTCCCCATGCCGAGCTCTTTGTGCGAGGCTCGCGCCGGTAAACTGCGGATGCAGTTTCCCGGCTGCGATAAGGGCTGTTTGAGCTCGGCACAAACAGCCGTGTGATAAATCGGCGCCCTGTGCGCAGGCACCGCTGCCGCTTAGTAAAGCAAAGCTCCCCGCCCTGGAATGGCGGGGAGCTTTATTCTTATCCTTATCCCGGCCGGAGCGCGGGGCCTGTCCGGAAGATCCCGTCCGGTCCCGCAGCGGGCCGGCGTAAAGCTCCGTATCAGAATCCGATGCGCACACCCTTGAGGAAATCCTCAATCCCGGCCAGCGCGTTCTCCTCGTCCACTCCCTCGGCGGAAACCCTGACGGTCTCCCCCCGGTTAAGATCGAGGGTCATCATTCCCATGATGCTCTTCGCGTTGACCCGCTTGGTGTCCGCCTCGATATGAATGCTGCTGTCATACCGGCTGGCGACCTGCACAAGCTCAGCTACCGGCCGCCCGCCCAGTCCGTCGGGCAGCGCCACAACCATTGATTTACTGACCATAATTTTTCATCCTCCTCTTTTCCCGTTCTGCCCCGGGATTGTCCGCGCCGCCGGATTCCGGACCCTCAGGCCTCGGATCATCTCCTCAGCCGGTCCGCTTCCTCCGATATCCTGCGCAGACGGTGGTTTATTCCTGATTTGCCCACCGGCGGGTCGGAAGCCTCCCCGAGTTCCTTAAGCGTCGCCTCGGGAAACTGCAGCCTGAGTCTCGCGGTCTCCGCGAGCTCATCGGGAAGCTGCGACAGCCCGCCATGGGCTTCAATATAATTTATGTCAGCAATCTGCCGCCCTGAGGCGGTGACTGTCTTAAGAAGATTCGATGTCTCACAGTTGACGCGGCGGTTCACCGAGTTGGCGATCTCCTTCAGAATACGGGAATTCTCCATATTCATCAGGCTTACATGGGCCCCCATGAGACCCAGCAGCTCGGCGATCTTCTCGGATTCCTTCACGTAGACCACCGGCTGGCCCCGCCTCATCGTCACCCTTCCCTCGATTTCTTCCCGGGCAAGCACGATGACGAGCTGGTCAGCCTGCTTTTCGTCCGAACAGATAAACTCGAGGTGGTACTCCTTGCCGGGATCGCTCATGGAACCGGTACAGAGGAACATGCCTCTTAAGTATGCTCTCCGCTCGTTTTCTCCGGAGAGAATGGCCTCGTCCACTTCGCCGCGGCCTGCCGAAATCCTGCCGTCCTCGTCAATCCGCATCAATTCTTTTGCGATGCGGAGACTGCCCTCCGGGGTGTCCGCAATATCCGTTATGCTGACCCCGCCGAAAGCCGCCTTGTCCTTGATAATAATTGTTTTCTCAAGCAAAGTAAAGTACTTAATCCGCATCGGCATTGCCGCGGAAAGGTTCTCCATCCTGAGCCCGATCACGTTCCTCTCCGGGCCGATCTCCCCCGCGCAGTCGACAAACGCCGCAAGCTCGGCAAGGCGGGCGCTTCTCTGCGCCGGCATGATCCGTATAAGTTCCCTCTTTACATCACCGGAAAAAGACATCCCTGCTCCCCTCTCTTCATTCCGCTTATGCCAGGTCCGGTCCTGCGGCCGGCGACCAGCGGCTCTTCTCGCGGTGGAACAGTTTTAGCCCGTAATCCCCCTTGCCGTTAAGCGCGTCGTAGAGCGCGGAGGCGAGCGTCACGCTGCGGTGCTGCCCCCCGGTGCAGCCGATGGCGATAATAAGCTGGTTCTTGCCCTCGGCGACGTAGTAGGGGATAAGGTACTCGATCATGTCCGTGAGCTTCTCGAGGAAGGTGATCGTCTGGGGATGGCTCATCACGTAGTCCCTCACCGGCGGATCCTCTCCGGTCAGGCGCTTCAGCTCCTCGATATAGAAGGGATTGGGCAGGAACCGCACATCGAACACCAAATCCGCGTCGGACGGGATCCCGTACTTGAATCCGAAGGAGATCACCTGGACGAAGAGCGAGTTGTACTTCCTGTCCTCCTTGAAAATTTTGATCAGTTCCTCGCGCAGCTCCCTGGTGAGGAGGTTGGACGTGTCAAAGACATAGTCCGCCTGGGATTTGATCTCCTTCAGGATGCGCCTCTCGCGCTCGATCCCGTCCTCCACCCGGCCCTCCGGGGCGAGCGGATGCGCTCGCCTGGATTCCTTGTAGCGCCGGATCAGCACCTCGTCCGAGGAGTCCATGAAGACGATCTCGTAGCTGTATCCCTGCTTCTTCAGGGCCTGCAGCACGGCGACGACGTACTCGAAGGACGCGTCGGACCGAACGTCCAGGCCGATGCACACGCGGTTGATCTCACTGCCGGGGGCGAAGATCAGATCCATGAACTTGTCGATAAGCCGGACCGGGAGGTTGTCCACACAGTAAAACCCCTGGTCCTCCAGCATCTTGACCGCCGTATTCTTTCCGGCGCCGCTCATTCCCGTAACAACAACTACCCGCATATCGCCACAACTCACCCGGATTTATGCTTAAGCCTCTGCATCAGATTCGCCCGGAGGCGCAGGAATCAGTCAAATCTGCCAAGGCAGATCACCTCGCGCTCCAGCATAACCCCGGAGTGCTCATAGACGCGTCTCTGCACCTCTTCTATCAGCTGCAGGATCTCCCCGGAGGTCGCCCTGCCGCGGTTTATGACAAAGCCGCAGTGCTTCTCCGAGACCTGGGCATCCCCGACGCGGAAGCCCTTCAGCCCCGCTTCCTCGATCAGTTTTCCCGCAAAATATCCCTCGGGCCGCTTGAACGTGCTTCCCGCGCTCGGGTAATTAAGCGGCTGCTTCTCCCTGCGGCGCTCCGCGAGATCCTTCATAAGCGCGCCGATCTCCTCCCGGTCCCCGGGAAGAAGCCGTATTCCCGCGAAGAGCGCGATCTCCCCGCTGGTCTTGAGCCGGCTGGTCCGGTAGCCAAAACTCATCCCGTCCCCGGGAATAATCCGGACCGACATGTCCGACGGATCAAGCAGCGTGACGCTCTCCACGACCTGCTTCATCTCTCCGCCGTAGGCCCCCGCGTTCATCACCAGGGCGCCGCCGAGGCTTCCCGGGATTCCGGAGGCGAACTCCAGGCCCTTAAGCCCGGCGTCAAGCGCGGTCTTCGCAAGTGCGGCAAGCGTGGCACCGGCTCCCGCCTCGATCAGGTTCCCGGCGGCATTTATCTCAAGGAACCTCCCTGTGAGGCTGATCACCGCGCCGCGGTATCCCCGGTCGCCGACAAGCAGGTTCGAGCCCCTGCCTATGATGAAGTAAGGGCATTCGGCCGCAGCAAGGCAGCGCAGCACGTCCGTGAGCTCGCCGGTGTTTTCCACCTGAAGGTAATACGACGCCGGACCACCGGTCCGGAAGGAGCAGTGGTCCGCAAGCAATTCACCGACTAAAATCCTCTCCACGGGGAGGATGTTTTCCAGTTCTCTGATAAGTATCATAGATCAGTCCAGCACCAGTTTGATCGCCCCGTACATTCCCGCGTCGTTGCCAAGGGTCGCGAGCTTGAACTCGACGTCCCTGCAGCCGCGGAACACATATTTGCCAAAGGAATCCTTAAGAAGATCGATCAGGATGCTTCCGGCCCTGGAGACGCCGCCGCCAAGCACGATGACTTTGGGGTTTACCATGGTCGCGCAGACCGCGAGGCCCTTGCCGAGGTAATAGCCGTAGCGCTCCGCGATGCGGCAGGCGACGGGATCGCCGTCCTTCGCCAGGTCAAAGACGTCCTTGCAGGTGAAGTTTTCCATTCCGCGAAGGGGCGTATCGTCATTATTCTCCGCGAGAATCCTCTTCGCGATGCGCACCGCGCCGGTCGCGGAGGCGTATTCCTCGAAGCAGCCGTAGTTGCCGCAGTTGCAGGCCTCGGTCTCGTCGTCCTCCACGTGGATGTGGCCGATCTCCCCCGCGCCGCCGTTGGCTCCGGTGAGCAGCTTTCCGCCGGAGATGATTCCTCCGCCCACGCCGGTTCCGAGCGTGACCACGATAGCATCTTCACAGCCCTGGCCTCCGCCCTTCCAGACCTCGCCGAGAGCCGCAACATTCGCGTCGTTGTTGCCCTCGACGCGGATGCCGTCCATAAGTTTTTCCATGGTCTCCTTGAGGTTGAAAACGCCCCAG
>OMSM01000253.1 GCA_900313745.1 uncultured Lachnospiraceae bacterium | reverse complement strand
GCAGAAATGTACGGAAGGGGGCGGGAGCGCAGCCATGGAAGATCTTCTGGAGGGATTAAATGAAAAACAGCGGGAGGCGGTGACCTCTACCGAAGGCTATATCCGCGTGGTCGCAGGCGCGGGGAGCGGCAAGACCCGGGCCCTGTCCCACCGCTTCGCCTATCTTGTGAATGTGATCGGCGTGCCGCCGCACAACATCCTCTGCGTGACGTTCACGAACCGCGCCGCGAATGAGATGCGCCAGCGTATCCGCACGCTGATCCATGACAGCGATACCGGTTACATCAGCACCTTCCACAGCTTCTGTGTGTCAGTGCTGCAGGAGGACAGCTACGCGGTCCAGTATCCCGACAGCTTTCTGGTCCTGGACAACGCCGACATCGACTCCATGCTGGCCATGATCTACGAGGAGCGGGGACTCACGCTCCGGGACATGACCTTCAAAAACGCGCGGGACATGTTCGAGATCCGCAAGTGCATTGAGGAGCCGCAGTATTACCGCGACATGATCGCCATGCCCCTCGACATCCTGCGGCAGAAATACCTGGATGCCACGGACGTGAAGGACATCCTGTTCTACGGCTACCTGTACCAGCAGAAAAAGTGCTTCGGCCTCGATTACAATGACCTCATCAATTTCACCCTCTATATTTTTGAGATCAGCGAGGAGATCCGCCTCAAATGGCAGAAGCGCCTGGAGTACATCATGATCGATGAGTTCCAGGACATTGACGCCCTGCAGTACCGCCTGATGGAGGTGCTCTGCGGCTGGCACAGGAATCTCTTCATCGTGGGAGATCCGGACCAGACCATCTACACCTGGCGCGGCGCCAACGTGAAGTATCTTCTGGAGTTTGACAGGAACTTTCCCGGCGCGAAGACCATCATGATGATGGAGAATTACCGCAGCACTGCGCCGATCCTCGCTGTCGCCAACAGCCTGATCGACAAGAACCGCATCCGCATGAAGAAGGAGCTGATCCCCGCGGGGGACCTGCTCCGGCAGGCGGAGGAAGCGGCTGCCGCAGGCGTGCCGGGCAATCCTTTCGGTGAAGCCGGCACTGCCGGTGTACCCCGGGTACCCCGTCAGGAGAAGCCGGTGTGGTTTCACGCGAAGAATGCTGCCGAGGAAGCGCAGTTCGTGGCAGATGAGATCAAACGCCTGAAGAATGCCGGCGTGAAGCCTACGGACATCGCCGTCCTCTACCGCGCCCACTATGTGTCCCGCGCGCTGGAAGAGGTGTTCCTGAAGGAGAAGCTTTCCTACATCCTTTACAGCGGTGTACAGTTCTACAACCGTGCCGAGATCAAGGATGCCGTTTCCTACCTGCGGCTCATCGCCTGCCATGACGATCTTTCCTTTGCACGGGTGGTGAACACCCCGAAGCGGAACATCGGCGACAAGCGGATGAAGTTCCTGCGGGAGTACGCGGATACCCACGGCTGTCTGCTGTACGATGCGCTGAAGGAAAATGTACATCTGGACCTGTTCCGGAATACCGGCGCCAGGGCATTTCTCGAACTGATCGACGGCTACGGCGCACGGTACGCGGACATGCAGGTCTCGGAGATCCTGGCCCGGGTGCTGGAGGAAAGCGGCTACGAGGAGGCGCTCCGCACCGAGGGCAGCAGCGAGCGGCTGGACAATCTTGCGGAGCTGAAGCAGTCCGTCTTTGAGTATGAGACCACCTGCGGAGAGGAGACGGGACTCACGGATTATCTCTGGCAGATCGCACTGTTTTCCAGTGCGGATCTTGCAGGCGGAAAGGAGGCCGTAAAATGTATGACGGTCCACACCGCCAAGGGACTGGAGTTCCCCTACGTGTTCCTCTGCGCCATGGAAGAGGGCGTCTTCCCCGCCAAAAAGACGGCCTCACGGGAAGCCATGGAAGAAGAGCGGAGGCTGGCTTTTGTCGCTGTGACCCGCGCGGAAAAGGGCCTGTATCTCTCGGATTCCGGCGGACGGAACCTGGACGGCTCCTACCGCTATCCATCGCGTTTCCTGCTGGACATCGATCAGACCTGCCTTGAGCGCCGGAACGAACCGGAGGAGCGCTTCCTCCGCCGTGCGAAGGAAGAGATCGCCTGGAAGGAGCGGGAGATGGACGTGCAGCGGGCGCCCCGCTTCCCGGCAGGGACCAGAGTGGAGCATCCTGTGTTCGGCTATGGAACCGTGACCGAAGTCAGAGAGGACGAGGGCGTCTACCTGGTCCGTTTCGATTCCCTGGAGACCGAGCGCAGCATCCGCTTCCGGGCGGCACTGATGAAGGCGGAGTGATGTCAGGCGGCGTTGATGAAGGCTGAGCGATGCCAGGCGGCACTGATGCAGACGCAGTGATGTCAGGCGGCACTGATGCAGGCAGAGGGGTTACAGAATACGGGGGCCCGGGCAGACACGGCTTCCTGCTCTCGAAGCTTGTTATCAGGAGGCTTTCCTGCTATGCTGATGTGAGAGAATCAGGTCTGTAACTGTCCGGATCCCGTACCCGGGCGCGGACAATTACTCACTATATTTGAAGCTCAAATTTTTGAAACCGGAGGTTTGCCATGGAGCAGAAGATTCTACTGAAGAAGATCGAGGCAGGAGAGCTGATTTGCCAGTGCTGCGGAATGCCGCTGGACGGAATTGACGTTGTCAGCCGGAATAAGGACGGTTCCTTTAACGAGGAGTACTGCAAGTGG